>DATMXY010000116.1:0-17221 GCA_035561275.1 Anaerovoracaceae bacterium
AAAATAAGGAAGGTGTAAAAATGGCTGATTTATCAATGAAATTTTGTGGAGTTAATTTTAAAAACCCCGTTGTCGCGGCATCGGCTACGCCGACACGCGACGAGGAATGTATGATCGAATGCATCAAAGCGGGATGTGGGGCGATCGTTCCCAAGACGCCGAGCCCGGCATATCTGGAACAG
The DNA here is from genome assembly GCA_035561275.1 of Anaerovoracaceae bacterium. GTDB lineage: Bacteria > Bacillota > Clostridia > Peptostreptococcales > Anaerovoracaceae > Anoxybacterium. The sequence continues at coordinate 183 of DATMXY010000116.1, forward strand.
GTATATCCAAGCCCTTGCTATTATGTAATGTATCCCGAGGAAGCGCGCCGCGGCGGCTGGTATTCGCTCTATTCCTCCGCATTTCTCGCAGAATGGCCGCCTGAGGAGTATCTTGAAATCGTAAAAAAGGTGAGGCCTGTCGCGGAAGAGCACGATTGCCGCATCATCGGAAGCGTAATGGGCGGAAATCTGGATGACTGGAAAAAGTTTACGGAGATGTACGCCCCGGTTTCCGACGTATTGGAGCTGAATATGGCATGTCCTTTCGGCGGAGAGCTGGAAGGAACGAAAGGAAACCTGATCAGCGGGAATCCCGAACTGGCTTTAAAGGTTGTGGAGGCCGTAAGAGAATACACCGATCTTCCGCTGGTCGCCAAGCTTTCGGCGGAAGGCGGCGACCTGGAGGCGCTAAGCAAGCATTTAGCCAAATCCGGAAAGCTGGCCGGCGTACATTTGACGCACAGGTTCGGCGGTCTGGAAATCGATATCGAAACAGGAAAGCCGATTTTAAGCGGCACCGCGTCAAACGGTTACGGCGGCCCTTGGATGGCGCCGATTTCCAGAAAGTGGTGCGCCCGCGTCGCCATGTCCACGAATCTGGATATTAACGGCGGCGGCGGAATCGACAATTGGCGCGACTCCGTTGCCTTTATCATGGCGGGGGCTTCCATCGTACAGATTTGCGCATCCGCAATGCTCAGGGGATTTAAGGTATACAGAGAAACCGTCGAGGGTATCAACAGCTTTCTGGACGCCCATAATTATAAATCGCTTTCGGAGATCAAAGGCATGTCCCTGCCGTTGATCAAGTCCGCGGATGAAGTCCCGAGGACGGATACCGCAAAAGCCGACGCAAAGGTATATGATCCCGATCAATGCATCGGATGCGGTATTTGCGAGGAAGTCTGCTTCCACCATGCGATTACTGTGAATCAGATCGCGGAAATGGACCCGGCGAAGTGCTCCGGATGCGGGCTTTGTTCGCAGATGTGCCCTGAAAAAGCGATTCGACTGTATCTGCATGGCGAGGAAGTGCCTGTTTTCTGGGAGGGAGCCAGGGGACATATGTATGAGGCCGGCAGAAAATATTAGATTGAATAGCTGAAAAAGGAGTACATAATGGCATTGAATATAACAAGTAAAATGTTTTCTCTGGAAGGCAAAACCGCCGTTGTAACAGGAGGAGGCAGAGGCCTTGGAAGAGCGATATGCGAAGGACTTGCCGAATTTGGCGCCAAAGTGGCAGTGATAGACATAGACGAAAAGAGTTGTCTGTCTGCGGCAGAAGAAATCCAAAAAAAATATAATAATGATTCTTTCGGTATCATGATGGATATCTCAAAGGTCAGGGAAATTGAATCCGGGATAGCAAAAATATTTAACCGTTTCGGACAGATTGATATTCTGGTCAACAATGCCGGTGTTGTAAGCAGAAGCCCTATTCTGGACATGGAGGAATCCGATTGGGACAGAGTAATGGATATCAACGTTAAAGGAATGTACTTTTGCGCAAAAGAAGCGGCAAAGCATATGGTACAAAGAAAATACGGCAAAATCATAAACATTGCGTCTATATCAAGCTACAGAGGGATTCCAAACCGGTCGGTTTACTGTGTGAGCAAAGGCGCGGTGCTTCAGGCCACAAGAGTTATGGCCGTCGAATGGGCGCCGTATAATATCCACGTAAACGCGGTGGCGCCCTGCTATCTGGACACCCCTCTGACCAGTTCCTTATACACGGAAGACAAAGAATTTTATGAGTATATCATGAGAAAAACCCCGCTGAAAAGAATCGCAAAACCGGAAGAGCTGGTAGGAGGCGTCATTTACCTTGCCTCCGACAGCTCCGATATGGTGACGGGCGCCACGCTGCCGATTGACGGAGGCTGGCTGGCAGAGTAACATTTACGTTAAGAGGGGGAAGTTATGAAAGCTGTTTGCATTAAGAAACCTCTGGATATCGGTATGATTGAACTTCCGGAACCGAAATGTGCCGAAGGCGAAGCGCTGATTGAAATAAAAGCTGTCAGTATATGCGGATCCGATGTGGCAGCCTATCGGTATCTGCATCCTCTTGTGAAATATCCGCGGATTATCGGCCACGAAACCGCGGGCATTGTCTTGCAGATCGGGGAGAACAAAAGGGGGATCAAAAGGGGCGACCGTGTCCTTCTTGAACCTTATCTCTCATGCGGAACATGCTATCCATGCTCTCAAGGCAGGACCAATTGCTGTGAAAGCCTGAAAGTGCTGGGAATGCAGACGGATGGAACCATGAGGGAATTTTACGCGCACCCCGCAAATCTTCTGCATAAGATCCCCGACAATATTCAATGGGAGCACGCTCCGCTCGCGGAGCCGATTTCCATCGCACTGCACAGTATTCACAGGGTCGCGCCGAAAAAGGGAGAACACGTTACCGTTATCGGCGCCGGAGCCATCGGAATCATGGCGGGATTACTGGCAAAAATTTATGGGGCGGCTCCCATTATCGTCGACGTTGATGCGGGAAGATTGGAAATCGCCCGCAGCTGCGGCATTTCCCACGCCTTAAATGAGGGGAAAGAAAATGTTCATGAAAAAATATGCGATATCACAAAAGGGCGTATGTCTGAAACCGTGATTGAAGCTTCCGGTACCGGGCCGGGAATCGCAAATGCGCTCAGATACGCGTCCTACACAGGCAGGATCGCTTTGGTGGGGTGGCCCAATCAAGAGGTTTCTTTAAATACGCTGCAGATTACCTTAAAGGAATTGGAAATCGCAGGATCCAGAACGAGCCTGAACGATTTACCGGAATGCCTTGAACTGATCTCAACAGGCAAGATCGATATGTCAAAATTCGTCAACGAAGTCATCTCCTTTGACAGATTGCCCGACGCAGTCCGCAATCTGGCTGATTACCCAAGCCGTTATCTGAAAATTGTCGCCCTGCGCTAAAGCAGAAGAGGCGGCGCCGACTGAAGTGTCGATTTGAATGCGGAAGCATTTAAATATTTAGTTACGTTTAATAGGAGGAAGAAAGATGAAAAAAGGAATTTGCATTTTGATGATTGTGACAATGATATTTGCTCTTGTTGCTTGCGGGGGAAGCGGCGGAGGAAATGAAGGAACTCAAAATCCGACCGGATCTGCGGCGACGACAGAGCCTATAACTTTGAAATTAGCTCATACGGTCGCAGAAAATCCTGACCACCCCTATACGGTAGCTTCAAACACATTTAAAGAATCATTGGAAAAATTATCCGACGGAACTATGAAGGTGGACGTTTATCCCGGAGGTCAGTTAGGGGGAGATACGGACCTTTTCCAGGCTTTGCAGATGAACAATCTGGATGCCGCGGTGCTGTCAACGCCGGTCATCGCCAATTCTACAAATGTGCTGATCGGAATGGATATGCCGTTCGTTTTCGAGGGTAACTATGATCTGCTTCGTGCGGTTCAGGGCGGTGAAACAGGACAGGCGCTTCTTGGAGAATTAAATGATAAGGTGGCGGGAATCAAAGCGGTATGCTTCCTGTATCAGCCGTTCAGGCATGTATGGACGAAGAATGAAATCAACTCATTGGCGGATATTAAGGGATTAAAATTCCGCTGCATGCAGACGCCGATCCATATTGACATCTTTTCCGCATTGGGAGCCAAACCGACCGCGATCGCTTATAATGACATTTATTCAAGCATGCAGACCGGAACCATCGACGCATTTGAAATGGATGTATTCGGCGCGGAAAGCAACAAGTTCTACGAGGTATGTAAAAATATGGCCATCACGGCACACTTCAATAATTCCCCGATTTTAATCCTCAGCAAGGCGATGTTTGACGGGCTGACGGAAGAACAGCAGGGCTGGGTGCTGCAGGCCTCTCAGGACGCCGCCGACGCTTCTTTCGAGACTACGGTCAGCAAGGAAAAAGAATTTACCGACAAGATGCAGAATGAACACGGCGTAAAGGTGAAACAGATCGACCTGACCGAATGGAAAGCGGCGGTACAGCCGGTAATCGATAAATATGCCGCGGAAGTTCCGGAAGTCCAAATGGTTCTGGATGCGGTGGAAAAGGCGAAAAATCAGTAGCGTAATACCTTAACGGTCCAACAAATTTTTGAACGAGCCGATTTGAATACAATCAATGCCGGTTCGCCTTGCCGGCAAATGTACCGGCATTGATTGACAGCTATATAGTCGATTTTAACCGAGGTGTTATGATGAAAGTAATTCTTAACGGCATAAGATGGATCGATAATTTGCTTTACCGGATCACAAAACTGATCGTAGCGCTGATTATCGGAGCGCAGATGATGCTTGTCTTCATTGGCGTCATCTGGCGGTATTTTTTTAATAGTCCTATTATCTGGGTAGACGAATTAACCAGTTATTTATTGGTGATGGTAACCTTCCTGGGATGTTTCGTAGCCTTTATTGAAAAAAAATTGGCTTCCGTAACAATACTTCCTCTTTATCTGAAAGGATTAAAGCAAAAGCTCCTGATGCTTTTTGCAAATATAATCTGCGTATTCGTATTAGTTTTGATCATAAATTACGGTATTCTGTTATGCCGTCAGCCGGCTGTAACTTCAATGGTGACTCCTGTATTGCAATGGCCGCTCATTATCTTCTATTCCATGCTTCCGGTTACCATGTGCTTTTTGCTGTTCCACATGATCTTGGTCGTCTATGGCGACTGGACGAAAAAACCGGCGGATCTGGCGGCGGAAATGCAAAATAAGATTAACGGAGAGGTGGTCTGACAGTATGGCGCTCATTATCATTTTTATCGCGGCATTAGCCATAGGTATTCCGGTGGCATTCGTTCTGGCCGCGGTCGGGACCGTACACCTGTGGATGATTGATCCGGGTTATCTTTTGCAGCTTCCGCAGCGGATATTTGTAACAGCCAGCAACTACAATCTGATGGCGATCCCGATGTTTATTCTCGCGGGAGACCTGATGGGTCTGGCCGGAGACGTGGACAGGCTGCTCCGGTTTTCGCGGTCCCTTGTAGGAAGGATAAAAGGCGGAACGGCTTATGTAATGGTCGTCTTCGGATTTTTGCTGGGGGGTCCGCTGGGATCCGCCAACGCGGAGGCGGCGATGCTTGCCACTACAATGTATCCTAAGATGAAAGAAGAAGGATACAAAGACAGTTTTCTGGCCGGTTTGATTTCCTCAATTTCGGTTTGCGGTCCTTTAGTCCCTCCCGGCATGCTTATGGTAATCTATGGAGTTGCCAGCGGAGCCTCGATCAAAGAACTGTTCCTGGCCGGTATTATGCCTGCCGTTTACCTGGCAGTCGCGTTGTCCATCGTTATATTTCTTACCGGCAGAAAACAAAACTGGGCCGTCACGGAATTTTCCGGATGGGGTGAAGTCTGGACATCCTTCCGGGGCGCGTTTATCTCTCTGGCCGTACCGGTTCTGGTGCTTTTATTTATCGCAATCGGCGTATGTACGCCCACGGAAGCGGCGGCCGTAATGGCGGTCCTTTTCCTCCTGAACGGCATGTTCAACTATAAGACCGTTAAGATAAAGGATCTTTATGAGTTATTTTTAAAGGCGGGAACCCTGAGCGGAGCGATCCTGATCATCAGCGCGATGGGTGGAGTGTTCGGCTGGACGCTTGCTTTTGATCAGGTCCCTCAAAAAGTTGCGGCCGGCATGCTCGATTTCACACAGAATCCTTATGCCGTACTGCTGATCATCAATGTGCTTGTGCTCCTGTTTGGAATGATCATGGATGCGACGCCGGCGGTAATGATCCTCGTGCCGGTATTGATGCCTTTGGTTGCGCAGATGCATTATGATCCCGTACATTTCGGCATGATGATCTGCTTTAACCTGACCATAGGCTTGATGCATCCGCCCATCGGCACGGTATTGTACACGACGTCCATCACCACGGGAGTGGAAATCAACACGCTTTATAAGACGATCTGGCCGTGGGTCGGGGTATGCGTCGTCGTTCTGCTGATCGTAGCTTACGTGCCGGATACGATTATGTGGATTCCCGAGTTGTTCAGAAGATAAATGAGAGTATTAATCCGTATATTACGGCACCGAAATAATCGGATGAACGAAATCGCAGGGGTGTAACCGCTTCTGTGAAAGAATGAAAAGAGGACCTGTATGGATCACTTGGAAAAGAACGCGTTAAAAGAAAAATGTCAATATATCCGATACCTGATCGCGGATCAGATCGGGACCCTGGGATTCGGCCATATCGGAGGGAGCCTTTCCATCGTGGAAGCCCTGGTAGTGCTTTATTACAAACAGATGAACATCGATCCCCAAAATCCAAAGAAAGAAGGCCGCGACCGGTTCATCATGTCGAAGGGCCATGCGGGTCCGGCTTTATACGCCGTGCTGGCCGACAAAGGATACTTTGGGAAAGAACTGCTGCATACGCTGAATAAACCCGGAACCACATTGCCCAGCCATACGGATATGAAGCTGACGCCCGGCGTCGATATGACGGCAGGTTCGCTGGCACAGGGGTTTTCCTGCGCCGTGGGCATTGCTTACGGGTCCAGGCTGAACAATGACGGAGCATACACCTATGTCATGCTTGGGGACGGTGAAAGCCAGGAAGGACAGGTATGGGAAGCCGCTATGTGCGCGGCGCAGCATAAGCTGGACCGTCTGATCGCGTTTACCGATTACAATAAGCTTCAGCTTGACGGCTGGGTGGAGAACATCAGCGATTTGGCCCCCTTGGCCGATAAATGGAGGGCATTCCGGTGGAATGTCACAGAGCTGGCCGACGGCCATGATCTTGAAGCAATCGAAAATGCAATCACAAATGCCAAAAAAAATAAAGGAAAACCGACGATGATTATTTTACATACCATCAAGGGGAAAGGTCTGTCTCTGTGCGAGAGCAATATGATCGGAAGCCATAGCATGACGATTACAGCGGAACAGCATCGGCAAGCTTTGGCGGAATTGAAAGGGGGCGTTTCCCTTGCCTGAAATGAGAACGGTGATTGCGGATTTTTTAGACGAAAGAATGGCGTCGGATCAAAAAATTATCATGTTTGACGCCGACCTGGCAAAGGCCAACGGCACCTATAAACTGATCGAAAATTATCCTGACAGAGCGCTGGACCTGGGCATCGCCGAAGCGAATATGGTATGTATGGCGGCCGGTTTGGCAAGCTATGGCTACAAACCTTTCGTATTTTCCTTTTGCCCCTTCGTCACCAGACGGGTGGCGGATCAGGTCGCTATATCGGTGGCATACAGCGGGATGAATGTCAAGATCGTCGGAACCGATCCGGGAATCGCGGCGCAACTGAACGGCGCGACTCATTTAAGCGTGGAAGACGTCGGCGTCATACGTTCCATCCCCGGTCTGGTCATCTTTGAGCCGGTGGATTGCAGCCAATATCGGCAAGCGCTGCCGACGCTGCTGGAATATGACGGACCGGTGTATATCAGGCAGCTCAGAAAGACGACCCCAAAGGAAATCTTTACAGACAGCAGTTATAAGTTTGACCTGTTCAAGGCGGATATCCTGCAATCGGGAACCGACGTCACGCTTTTTGCGACCGGTATTGAAGTGGAGCAGGCTATGGACGCGGCAGAACGGCTTGCAAAGCAGGGAATCGGCGCTGAAGTGATCAACGTTCATACGATCAAACCGCTGGACCTTGAAACCATTGCCGCCTCTATAAAGAAAACCCGCTGTGCCGTCATTTGTGAAAACCATAATATCATTGGCGGACTCGGAAGCGGAATTGCCGAGGCCCTGGCGCAACTTGATCCGGTTCCTCTTGAATTGATCGGGATACAGGACCGGTTCGGGGAAGTGGGAGAATTGCCTTACTTAATCAGAGCGTTTCAGATGGATGCCGATTCTGTCTTAAAAGCGGCGTTAAAGGTATTGAAACGGAAAGAGAATCAATGATTTGAACGACGGAGATTTGAAAAATACAGTGCCCTGCGCATCCCGGAAAAAGAATAATCATACAACTATTTACAATGCTTATTCCATATGCTATGATAAGGAAAATCAGAAATCAGGAGAACAGTATGTTTCATAAGCCCGGATTTGCAGCAGAATATGCTTACGCCAGCTTTACTTCCTATTATTACTACGGAAGTAAGGCTTGTTTGAGTTTCACCGCAAAGGGCGCCGAATGCTGTTCTTAATTCAGAAAGAATCAGGTATCAATCAGGCTCCGCAGTGGAATTCACTGCGGAGCTTTTTAGTTTTCAGGAGGAACAAAAATGATAGTTGTATTGAAAGATAACCCAAATCAGAAACAATTGGATAATCTGATCGAGTGGCTGAAAAGCCTGAACCTGGATATCCATTACTCCCAGGGAAAGAACACCACGATCCTTGGATTGATCGGCGATACCTCAGTGGTGGACATCGATCTGATCGCCGCGCTGGATATCGTGGAGGACGTGAAAAGGATCTCAGAGCCTTATAAAAACGCCAACCGTAAATTCCATCCCCAGGATACGGTGGTGGATGTGAACGGGGTAAAAATCGGGGGCGGAAACTTCCGCATCATCGCCGGCCCCTGTTCCGTGGAATCCCTGGAACAGATCGTATCCATAGCGCAGAGCGTGAAAGCGTCAGGTGCGGAGATGCTGAGAGGGGGCGCCTTCAAACCCAGGACCTCGCCATACGCCTTCCAGGGAATGCGCGACAAGGGTATTGAGCTTCTGCTGGAAGCCAAAAAAGCCACCGGCCTGCCTATCGTATCGGAAATCATGGACCTCTCCCAGCTTTCGCTGTTTGAAGAGGTGGACGTGATCCAGGTCGGAGCGCGCAATATGCAGAATTTTGAACTGCTGAAGGAACTCGGCAAGATCAGGAAACCGGTTCTTTTGAAGCGAGGGCTTTCCAGCACGCTGCAGGAGCTGCTCATGAGCGCGGAGTACATCATGGCCGGGGGGAACGGGCAGGTTATCCTTTGTGAACGGGGGATCCGCACCTTTGAAACGGGCACGAGAAATACGCTGGATCTGTCCGCCGTTCCCATGTTAAAAGGCATGTCCCACCTGCCGGTTATCGTGGATCCCAGCCATGCCACAGGGCTGTCACGGCTTGTAAAGCCGATGGCGATGGCGGCCGTCGCTTGCGGGGCCGACGGGCTCCTCATTGAAGTACACAACGACCCGGTCCATGCCCTTTGCGACGGGCAGCAGTCCCTGACGCCGGAAGCCTTCGACGACCTTGCGGCGTGCGTCAGGCAGATCCTGCCGTTCGCGTATAAAGCAGGCCATTGAGGGAGGGAGGACATATGAAAATAGGAATTGTTGGATTGGGCCTTATCGGAGGTTCCATCGCCAAGGCCATTAAACAGAATACGGAGCATGAGGTGTTCGGGACCGATCTGCAGGAGCCGGTCATCCTGAAAGCCCGGCTTCTGGAAGCCATAGACGGCAGACTGGACGGGGAAGCGCTGACAGAATGCGATTATGTCGTGTTAGCCTTGTATCCCGGCGGTACCGTGGATTTTGTGAAGTCGCACCGGGGCGGATTTAAAAAAGGCGCCGTTGTCATCGACTGCTGCGGCGTCAAGGAAGCGGTCTGCCGGGAAATCTATCCCATTGCCGCAGAGTATGGTTTTTCCTATGTCGGGGGACACCCTATGGCGGGGATCGAATACTCCGGATTTGAACATTCCCAGAAAACCCTGTTCAAAAACGCTTCCATGATTCTGACTCCCCAGACGGACATGAGCATTCAGGAGATGGAGCGTCTGAAAAAATTCTGGCTGTCGCTGGGCTTCAATCATGTCCAGCTTTCAACGCCCGAGGAGCACGACCGGATCATCGCCTTTACCTCACAGCTTGCCCATGTGATCTCCAGCGCTTATGTGAAAAGCCCCACCTCGCTGAAACACAAGGGCTTTTCCGCAGGGAGCTACAAGGATCTGAGCAGGGTCGCCAAGCTTAACGAAACCATGTGGACCGAACTTTTCCTGATGAATCGGGAAAACCTTGTGGCGGAAATTGATGGGATGATTCAAAGGCTGCAGCAGTACAGGGACGCCGTCTATGACGGAAATGAAAAGGACCTTTGGGATCTGCTCCACGAAGGAACAGAACGCAAGATCCTCATCGACGGATAATGCCGCGCTGCCGGCTTGGCTTTCAGGTTCAGGTTTCATGATCGCACGCGCACTTTTGCCTGTCCCGCCTCCGCTTGATTTCTTCATACAGTAATTTTTCTTCGTCTGTTTCGAGCTGCAAAGGGGGAACCTCGCGGGGCCTTCCCCCCTTGTCAAGGGCTACCATGGTAAAATAGGCGGACAGGGCGCGCCTTGGTTCGGAGTCGGATTCCAGATCCTCCACGTCAACATTTACGATAACTTCCATGGAGGTCCTTCCGACGTACGCGACGGTTGCCGTCAGCGTCACCAGAGCTCCTACGAAAATGGGTAAATGAAACTGAAGCTCATCGACCCGGGCAGTCACGACGTTACCGCGCGCATATTTTCTTGCTATGGCTCCCGCTGCAGTATCCATCAATTTCATGATTTCTCCGCCATGCACATTTCCGGCCACGTTTGCCTGGCTGGGGAGCATCATCTGGCTCATGGTCAGTTTTGTTCTTTTATCCATTTTGTCTCCTCCTAATACACAGCTTTACCCATCATTCTCCAACTACGGTTTCTCTCTTACATACCCCGGATTAAAAAATCCAAAACAATATTATACTAAGATGGCTGGAATAGCAATTTTTTATTCAATACCGGCATCTGCTCCCTTTGACTAACCTTTCTGATTTATATTATACTAAGATGATGGACGGTAAATTAAGTAAAGTATTGTAAGGAGAATTGGCAATGGATCGTTTTGATGTAATCTGTATCGGCGTTGTGCTCCTGGATCTGCCCCTTGGCCCCCTTGACGAAGGGATCTTTCGCGCGGAATCCACGATGGTCGGCCATATTGGGCTGACGACAGGCGGGGATGCGCTCAATGAAGCGGTCATATTGGCCAGACTGGGGAAAAAACCGGCATTGATCGGGCATATCGGAAGGGACATGCCGGGCGACATCATCGTGAAGCGATGCGAAGAAGAAGGCGTCGACTGCAGCAGGCTTCGGCGGGATCCGAAAGCGGAGACCCGGATCAATGTCGTCGTCATCGGGAAAGACGGGCAGAGGCATTTTATTAAAACGCACAGCGCAGTCTCCTTAAGTTTCCGTCCGGAGGAGATCGATTATGATCTGATCGGGAATGCCCGGGCGGTTTCCCTGGCCAGCATCTTTTGCAGCAAGCTCAGGGATCCGGAGACCATACTGAGGATCCTGAAGGCTGCAAAGGAAAAAGGGGCGGCGACCTTTGCCGATATGGTTCCCATGACCGGAGGTGAAACCATCGGTGATATCGCTGAGGCATTGCCGTTTTTGGATTATTTTCTGCCAAACCTGGAAGAAGCCGCTATGCTCACAGGGCTTCTGGATCCCGATGAAATGGCGGATTGCCTGCTGGAGTACGGCATCGGGACTGTGGTCGTCAAGCTTGGGAAACAAGGCTGCCTGATCAAAAATAGCCGGGAACGGCATCTGATTCCCGCGTTTCAGGCGAATGCCGTGGACACGACAGGAGCGGGAGACAACTTTGCCGCCGGGTTCATCACGGCGGTGCTGGACGGCATGGATCTGAAAGCCTGCGGACAATTTGCCAATGCCGTGGCGGCAGTATCGACGGAAACGATCGGCGCCTCAGACGGCGTAAAAAACAGAGAGCGGATCGAAACGTTTCCGGCATATGCAGCGCTGGAAAAGGGAATGATAAACGCGAGGTGATTTTTGATGAAGAGCAAGAAAGAATCCGGCGGCAAAAAACCGGACAGGAAAATGAAGGAAGGAGCCGTCCCGGGAACATTCCAGAACCAGAACCTGGGACACAATTCAAAAAAGGAAGGTTTGGGAAGGAATACCGACCGTTAGCCGGAACTGTGAATTGTACGCAGTTCAAATCGGATAAGCCGATTTGAAAAAGGATATCGGATAAAAGGGGTCTCGCATATACGGGGCTCCTTTTTGTTGACACACTTTATTTATTGTAAAGCCCGGTTAAAGATGGTATTATATTATCGTTTGAAGAGGAGGAAAAGAATGACGGTTTTACTGGGAGACTTTATCGGGCAGCTATTCTCGAACCCGGCTCTTGTGGTTATTACATTACTGACATTAGGAGTTATATTGGTCAATGGGTGGACAGATGCGCCAAATGCCATCGCAACATGTGTTTCCACGCGATCATTGGGACCCCGTGCTGCAATTATCATGGCAGCAGTTTTTAATTTTTTTGGCGTACTCGCCATGACCATGGTCAATGCTACGGTAGCGCAGACCATATATAAAATGGTGGATTTCAGAGGGGATTCAGATGAAGCGCTCATCGCTCTCGCCGCGGCTCTGTTTGCCATTGTTTTATGGGCCACCGCCGCCTGGTGGTTCGGCATCCCCACCAGCGAAAGCCACGCGCTCATAGCAGGTATTTCAGGAGCGGCGATCGCATTGCAGGGCGGTTTTTCCGGCATCAATCCGGATCAGTGGGTAAAGGTCATCTATGGACTCGTACTTTCCACTTGCATGGGGTTCGGAATGGGAGGCCTTGTTGTAAGGGCGGTTGAAACTTTGTGCAGGGGCTTTGACAGAAGAAGGGCGTTCCATGTATTTAAAAACGCTCAGATTGCGGGAGCCGCGGGCATGGCGTTCATGCACGGCGCGCAGGACGGCCAGAAGTTCATGGGAGTATTCATGCTTGGCATTTTCCTGGCGGAAGGCCGGGGTGCTGCGGTGGAATTTCAGATTCCCATCTGGCTTATGGTTTTGTGCTCCGTCGTTATGGCTTTGGGCACTTCCATCGGCGGGTACCGGATCATAAAATCTGTCGGAATGGATATGGTAAAGCTTGAAAAGTATCAGGGGTTTTCCGCGGATATGGCTGCGGTGGTCTGCCTGTTTACCGCGTCGACTTTCGGTTTGCCGGTAAGCACGACGCACACGAAGACTACCGCCATCATGGGCGTAGGCGCGGCCAAAAGGCTTTCCTCGGTCAACTGGGGCGTGGTCAAAAATATGGTGACCGCCTGGGTCCTGACCTTTCCGGGCTGCGGCGCCATCGGATTTTTAATGGCGCTCCTGTTTATGAAAATCTTTTGAACGACGGAGTCAGCCCCCGTTTCTTAAGCGGCGGGTCACCGATAAATTTCAAATATAACGCTCAAAAAGAGCGGTGTTAAAAGGAGAATAGCTGTAATGGCAATCAAAAAAGATAATAATTACTTCAACGCATTTGTGGAATTGGTCAATTATTCCTGCGAAGCCGCCGGTTTATTGAGTGAAATCATGAACAATTACAATCCGGACGAGCTGGAAGAGAAGATGAAACTGATGCATAATATCGAACACGCCGGAGATGTGGAACGCCATATCATGATGAAAAAACTGGCAAAGGAGTTCATCACACCCATTGAAAGGGAAGACATTATTGCAATGGCAGACGCCATAGACAATGTAACGGACTTTATCGAAGATGTGTTGATGCGTATGTATATGTTCAATATCAGGTCCATGCGGGACGACGCGCTGAAGCTGGCCGATATCATCGTAAGATGCTGCGAGGCCCTCAGGGAAGCCCTTCAGGAATTCTATAACTTCAGGAAATCCCCGACGCTTCACGCTCTCATCGTAGAGATCAACAGGATGGAAGAGGAAGGGGACGACATGTTCGTGAAAGCGACCCGCAACCTCTACGTAAGCGGAAAGGACCCGATTGAAGTATACGGCTGGGGCAGGGTGCTTCACTACATGGAAATCTGCTGCGACGCCTGCGAGGATGCAGCCAACGTAATTGAAAGCGTGATCATGAAGAATACTTGATCGTTTAAATTGTTTCGGATTTGGGGAGAATTTGATTATGCGGATCGTAGCTGCCACAAAAAACAGGCATAAAATCGAGGAAATCCAGGCAATCGCCGGAGAATTCGGCATGGAGGTAGTCTCCAGGGACGAAGCGGGCGTACCGGACGTCGATATAGAAGAGGACGGCGATACCTTTGAAGCGAATTCGGAAAAAAAGGCAAGGGAGGTCATGGAGCTTTGCGGTAAAATCACCATTGCCGATGATTCCGGGCTGATGGTGGACGCGCTGGGAGGCGCTCCGGGCGTTATCTCTGCACGCTTTGCCGGGGAAGACGGAAACGACCTTTTGAACAATAAGAAGCTGCTCTCGCTCCTTTCCGGCGTTGCGGAGGAAGACCGCACCGCGCGCTTTGTTTCGGTGATCACTATGATATACCCGGACGGCGGAAAAATTGTGGCAAGAGGCGAGTGCAAGGGGCATATCATATACCAGCCGAGAGGCTGCAGCGGTTTCGGCTATGACCCTCTCTTCGTTCCCGACGGGTATGACCGCACCTTTGCGGAGCTGTCAGGGGCGGAGAAAAACAAGATCAGCCATCGTGCCGCCGCGCTGCGGAATTTAAGAAAACAGCTGCTGGAAAACCGGAAGTGACACAGGGGTGCCGGAAAGCCGGAAGCGAACACAGGATGCAGGAAACGGTCCTCTGCGTCAGGGATTTAAGGGGATAATGGGAGAAAATGAATAGAAGAAGACTTCTGAATATGACGCTGTTGATCATAAAAAGGATGTCAGATCCATATTATCAGGGGGTAGCGGCAGAGCTGGCCTTTTTCTTTCTGCTTTCCCTGGTGCCCGTTGCTATTATTCTTGGAGAACTCCTGGGCGTGGTCTCTATCTCCATGGAAGTCATCCGGAATCTGCTGGCCCAATACGTTTCTCCCGACATCGCCGCAAGTCTGGCGCCCTATCTGACCTACACCCCTTCGGGCGCAATCAGCGCGGCCTTCCTGATCTTTGCGCTGTGGGCGGCCTCCAAGGCGCAGTACTCCATGATGCGAATTTCCAATTATTCCTTTACCGGGCATCCATACGGAGGGAGGGGTTATTTCAGGGAACGGTTCCGGGCGGTCAAAACCGTTCTGATCACGATCTTTACTTTGGCCTTCGGTCTGCTCATCATCGTGTACGGCGAGATCCTGCTCAGGTTATTTTCGGCCTATACGGAAAAATTTCTTCATCTGCGTTATGTATTTGACGGCATATGGTTTGCGCTTCGCTGGCCTGCCGCCATGGCCCTGTATTTCCTGATGGTAAGCTACAATTATTATGTGCTGCCTTCGGAACGGCTGCGGTTCAGAAAAATCCTGCCCGGCAGTATCCTGGCTTCTGTGGGCATGCTGCTTGCAACCTGGATCTATGCCTACTACGCGGCTGTTTTCGCCAATTACGATCTTCTTTACGGGGGCCTGGCCTCCATTGTCGCGCTGCTGTTCTGGTTTTATATCCTGGGATACATCTTTGTAATCGGAATCCAGGTGAACGCCGTCTGGGAGGAAACCAGACCGGGCAGATAAGCCCCGTTTTTTTCTGCCTGTCATACACAAAACCAAACCGGCAAAGGATCCCTTCGCCGGCTTGCTGTATCTCGTTTCATTGGCGTATTTGTCCGCAAGGCCATGCACCCGCTCCGTCGCCTCGCTCTCCAGCAGATCTTTACTGAGCGTCAAACTGACCCAGCCGACTAAAAGGGAAGTGATCAGCGAGCATGCAATAACAGTGAATATGATTCTGAAGCTTATCTTCTTCAAAGCGCATCCTCCGTAAAATTTTCAATACCCGCACATGGCCATTCAAATCGAACAAGTCGATTTGAATAAAGTGCGGTTCCATGTTCCGGAAACGCACTTTCTCCATATTTTCATATTCACAAGTCCAACTGATTGAAAGCGCCGTGCTTTCGGGAGAACTCCCACGGCACGGCGCATCGTTATATTACCCGGACAGAAATGATCCCGCTGCCCAATCCGTTGGTCTTCAGGGCTTTCCTTAGCTCGGCCTCGTCCACCTGTGAATCGACGTCCACGAGAGTGTATGCCAATTCTCCCTTGCTTCTGTTGTTCAGGTCTGCGATGTTGATGTTCATATCTGCCAGGATGCCGGTGATCTTGCCCAGCATGGCAGGGATGTTTTTGTTCAGGACGCAGATCCTGGCCGTTGCGGTGCAGACGCCGAGGGAACAGTTTGGGAAATTGACCGAATTGGTGATATTGCCGTTCTCCAGATAATCCATCAGCTGATCCACCGCCATAACCGCGCAGTTTTCCTCCGATTCCTCCGTGGATGCTCCAAGGTGGGGGATACAGATGGTATTGTCAATGCACAGGATGTTTTCCGACGGAAAGTCGGTAACATAGCTTCTGACCTTTCCGGAATCCAGCGCCTTGATCACGTCCGCCTCGCTGACGATCTGGTCCCTTGAGAAGTTCAGCAGGCTTACGCCGTCCTTCATCATGCTGAACCGCTTTTCATTGATCAGCGACTTTGTGTTTTCCATGAAAGGCACGTGGATCGTTATGTAGTCGCATTGCGGCAGGACCAGATCCAGGGATTCGTAAACCTTTACCGTTCTGGAAAGCTCATGGGCGGACTGGACCGACATATAAGGGTCGTAGCCGATGACTTCCATACCCAGGCCCTCTGCTGCGTTGGCGACCATGACGCCGATGGCGCCCAGGCCGATGACGCCCAGTACTTTTTCTTGAATTTCATGGCCGGCAAACTGAGACTTGTTTTTCTCAACCGCCTTGGAAATGTCGTCTTTCAGGGTTTTAGTCCAGGCGATGGCGCTGGTCAGATTTCTTGCGGACATCAGGATCCCTGTCAGTACAAGCTCTTTGACCGCGTTGGCATTGGCTCCGGGCGTATTGAAAACCACGATCCCTTTTTGAGAACAGAGATCGACGGGAATATTGTTTACACCGGCGCCGGCCCGCGCAATCGCAAAAAGGTTTGAAGGCAGCTCCATGGAATGCATGTCCTGGCTTCTGACGAGAATCGCGTCCGCCCCCTGCACCTCATCGCCGACCGTATATTGATCGCTGAACCGTTTCAGGCCTTTCTCCGAGATTTTATTCAAAGTCGCAATCCTGTACATTTTTTCTCTCCCCATTCGTTTTTTTTATCGTTATTATTT
>DATMXY010000117.1:0-2001 GCA_035561275.1 Anaerovoracaceae bacterium
AGACAGGTGAAGCCGCGGAAGGCGGCGTTACCGTAAAATGCGGCAGAGCCGTGAAACGAAAACAAAGAAAGTGGTAGGCATAATGATAGTAAACAAAAAACTGAATTGCGGCGTACGGATTGTGATGGAGGAAATACCTTACGTTCAGTCTGTTTCCATAGGGATCTGGGTCAAGGCCGGTTCCGTGGATGAAACGGCAAGGAACTCGGGTATTTCCCATTTCATTGAACATATGCTTTTTAAAGGAACAGAAAACAGAAGTGCAAAAAAAATTGCGGAGGATGTGGACAAGATCGGGGGGCAGATCAACGCCTTTACCGGAAAGGAAGCCACCTGTTATTACCTGAAGACCCTGGCAAACAACATCGATAAAGCGGCAGATATCCTCATCGACATGTTTATCAATTCAAAATTCGACGAGGAGGAAATGGAGAAGGAAAAACGGGTCGTCTGCGAAGAGATCAAGATGATCGAGGACTCTCCGGAGGACTATGCCCACGACATCATCAGCGAGCTGATCTTCAAGGGCAACCCCCTGGCAAAATCCATCATCGGAACTCCGAAATCCCTGCAGGGGATCACGCGCAGGGCCATCAAAAAATATATCGGGGAAGAGTATACGAGGGACAATATCGTCGTTTCCGTCTGCGGCAGCTTTGATCAGGATCACGTTTGCGGGCTGTTCGACAGCAAGCTCATGGCCCTCAACGCGAACAAGGCGCCGAAATACCATGACGAGATCGATTACAGTCCGCATTATAAAGTAAAAGTGAAGGACATCGAACAGTCCCACCTCTGTCTGGGTCTTAAGGGGCTGGCCATCGACGACGACCGTTATTATCCGCTGATGCTGCTGAACAATATTATGGGCGGTAGCATGAGTTCAAGGCTCTTTCAGAATATCCGGGAAGAAAAAGGGTTGGCATATTCCGTTTATTCCATGTCAAGTTCCTTCAGCAACACCGGGTATTTCAACATTTACGCCGGCGTCAGCCATGATAAGATTAAGGACGCGGTCATCGGGATCCAGGATGAACTGAGGCTGCTGGAAAAGGACGGAGTTATGCCGGAAGAGCTTGAGACGGCGAAAGAACAGATGAAGGGAAGCTATATCTTCAGCCTGGAAAACGTCAACGGTCGCATGTTCTCCAACGGGAAAAACATACTGCTGTTGAACAAGATCTATACGCCGGAGGAGGTCCTCGCCAGCATCGACGCAGTGTCGCCGGACGACATCAGGGATATTTCAGAAATGGTGACGGATATCCGCAACTATTCCGGCGTCCTCATCGGAAGGATTCAGGTGGATCTGAAAAAGATCGTCCAGTCGTAAACCGGAGAAAACCGGGCGGGATCCATCAGACAAAGAAATGCAATCGCAGGAATCTAAGGAGCAGCGGATGGAGCAGATCAGAATCAAATACCTTAGCAAGGATATCAAAAGGCTGGAATATATCGAAGGCAAGTCGGACTGGATCGACCTCAGGGCTGCGGAACGGACGGAACTCAAGGCGGGAGAGTATAAGTTGATCCATCTGGGCGTGGCGATGCAGCTTCCGGAGGGCTATGAAGCCCACATTGTTCCGAGGAGCAGTACCTTCAAAAATTTCGGGATCATAATGACCAATCACCTCGGGATCGTGGACAACAAGTACTGCGGGCCAAACGACTGGTGGCATTTCCCCGCCTATGCGCTGCGGGATACGGTCGTCGAAGCGGGCGACAGGATCTGTCAGTTCCGGATCCAGGAGAACCAGCCGCTTACCGTATTCGAAGAGGTGGACGAGCTGGATTCGGAGGATCGGGGCGGCTTCGGAAGCACCGGAACAAAATAACAAACACTTTTAAGGGGCAATCTCAAATGATTGAATAAATCATAAAGGGACGGCCTCTTTTCTATTGGAAAAGAAAAATCCGCTTTCGGTGTACAGAATTTCAACTTTTGGACGGAATTATGTGGCAAAACTCCGGGTTTTGCTCCATTTTACAATCAATAACGTC
>DATMXY010000118.1:0-8181 GCA_035561275.1 Anaerovoracaceae bacterium
TTTCTATGATGACTATGAAGAAGATCCTTCAAAAATAGGGTATTGGAGATATCAGCATATCAACTGGCCGCCGGACGGTGTTCATCCGGACGCGGGAAAAACACTTACCGAGCCGATAGACCGCTTCTACCTCAGCGGGAAATACACTGTAACACATTGGGAGGTGGATAATACCCAAAGAGCCGGAACCACGGGGGACGCGACCCCATACAACAAGGAGAGCAACAAGGTCGATCTTGTCTTCTATGTCGACGGCGGGGGAAAGGCCCCCTGGGTGACCCACATCAAAACAAATCCGGCCGCGGTAAAGGAAAACAATACCTATACCCTGGCGGTGGGAGTCGACGATTCGGAAAAGGATACCCTTACACTGGAAACGGAGGTTTACCGCAACGGAAAAAGCATCTTTACCCACAGGCGTGAGAACCTTCAGGCCAATGCCGCCGGCGATTACCCGGAAACTCTGATCAGCGGGCTCCCGCAGGCAACGGAGGGGGTGTACCAGGTGATCTGCACCGTGAGCGATTACAGCGGCGTCGGAATCAAATCGTATAAATTCACTGTGGTATCCGAGGGGAAGATCACGGGCAGCGTATATCACACACCGAACTGGGAAAATAATCGAAAAAGATTCAATCTTGCCTGGTTTTCAAGCGAAGTGAACACGGCTTATACCTATCCGGAATACATCGCGATGCCGGCTCCAAGAAAAAGAGGCACAAACATATTCTGGAGCGGCGAAAAATTCATGCTGAATGCAGCCGTGGCCGGCAGCCCGACAAGCGTTACCTGTTCAATCGACGGTTACACCTATAGCGCCGCGTTATACAATACCGGTGTAAAGAATCCGGACAATGAGGATATCTATGCCGGTACAATTTGGGATTCAAGCATGATCGGCAAATGGGGGCAAACTGCTCCTCAATCATTGACCTTTCAGTTTACCGCAAACTACTCAGGAACAGTAAAGGAAAGTAATTTCACAGTGATCGTAGATGACACAATAAAATATTGGCAGCTGCACAGAGCATTTTAAATGAAAAGGCCACTGCCCCGGAAACTTACTTCCGGGGCAGTGGTTTTAATGTATCAGGAGGCATTACATGATCAAAAAGGACTACGAGTTACCAAAAGGATCTATTCTTGTTAAAACAGAAACGGTTATCCGCAGCCCGTCGGCGCGGCGGGGAGTGAGGCTGCAAAAAACATACCTGACAGATATCCGGGGGGATCAGGCTGGAAAGCAAAGCACAATTCAAACGGGCGGCAATGAAAAATCACATATCAGCATTGGAGTATTCAGCCTTTCCCATGGGGCCGGGGCGACCACGGCCGCGGTCGATATTGCCGAGGCGATCTCTGAGGAAGGATACAGAGTGGCGGTTGTTTCTTACGACGGGAAAAAGGACCTGGAGTATGTCAGGAATTCAAGAGTAACCTATATCATTCCGGAAAACAAAGAATATAAAAGAGACGTCTTAATCGAAACGGAAATGCGGGAATACCAGTTCATAATCATTGATTTTGGAATGCCGGTTGAACTGTCTCCGGCAGGAAGCGTCATTCACGCGGACAGCGAGGATCTGCAGGAACTTATAAGATGTCAGTACAAAATATGCTTAAGCTTCAGCAATTCATGGAATATCGGCAAGGCCAGCTACTTTCTCAATAATCCTGACGTTCAGAACAATGAAAGCTATATCCTTGCAATGCCGGACGCCAATCTCAGGAAAAGAGGCCTTGAGAGATTGAACGTATCCCTGTGCGACAGAAACAGCGGCCAGATCATTGATAAATTGCTGAGGAAGATCTATTTAAAGTAGAAGGGAGATATCATGAAACTACCAAGACTTACAAAGGAACAAGCGGCCGGAGTACCGAAAAACGGAGTCGGGAAAAAGTTCCTTAACCGGAAGGTAAAGGCGGTCCTGTGCTTCGCGATCGCATTTGTGATTGCTTTCGTACTGTGGCCTATGGCCATGAAAGAGCAGGCGGAAACCGGAACCGTGGCCGTATCCAATAAAGCGATCGCAAAGGGCGAAGCAATCAAGGAATCCGATATCAGCATGAAAACGGTCGGCACATACGGGCTTTCAGGAGATTACATAACCGACAGGAATGAAATCGCGGGCAAAGTGGCCAAGGTGGATATTGTCGAAAATGATATGATCCTGAAAAGCAAAATAGGAAATTATACCGGCGATCCGGTCATCGATTCCATCGTCGGCGAGGATAAACGGCTCGTATCCGTTACCGTGAAAACGAACGCCGCGGGGCTTGCCTCCCATATTGAAAGGGGAGATATCCTCAATGTTTCCTGCGTAGCCGAGGCTGTCGACGAATATGGCGCGTCAGCCGGCATTCAGGTCCTTGATTATCCGGAACTGAAAAACATGGAGGTGTATGACGTGGAGAACGCCGGAACATTAAGCGTGGAAGACGCCAGAACCTCGAAAGAGGCAAACGCGGATCCGATCATCAATACTATTACCTTCATCGCCACCGAAGACCAGGCCGCCAAACTGATCGAGTGCGAATACAGAGGAAACATTCATGTGACCTTCGTGAAAAGGGGTGCGGGCGTTGAATAAGATCATAACTGTATTTGGAAAAAGCGGTTCCGGTAAATCGACTCTTGCGGCAAACCTGGGATCGTGTCTCGCCAAACGGGACAAAGTAGTCGTTTTAATATCGGCAAACCTGCAGCACGGCGGCATACAGCTGTTTTTCAACCAGGTGATCAAAGCCGACAAGGGGATTTTCAACGCGCTGAATGACGTCGCGGAGCAGGAGCATACCTATCTTACTCAGTGCCAGAACGTCAATGACAATCTTTATCTTCTCGCGGTACCGAACAGCCACAATGATTTCTTCGGCACGGAAAAGATTGAAGTCGGAAGGGTGGACGATATGGTCAGAAGGCTTTCCACCAGCTGCGACCACATCATATTCGACTGTACGGACAGCTTGACAAATCCGATAACGGCAATGGCGCTTTACCTTGCCGACACTGCTCTGGTCACATATAACCCAAGCTATGAATCGATCTTTTGGCATAAATCCATGAAAAGCCTCTTTGAACAGCTGCGGCTGACAGAACGGATCATCCCGGTGGTTTCCACTTACAACATGGGCTGCAAGCAGACGGTTTTCTTTTCAGAAACAGAAATGACATATGCCGTGACGCTTCCCGGGGTAGAATCAGCAAAGTATTATGAGAGTTCCGGAACGCCGATGTACTATTCTCCAGAAAAGAATAAATATATCAAGGAGTACAAAAGCGGAATCGACAGGATTGCGGATGAAATTGCCGCCCTTGACGTGCCGAACCATAGCGCCGCGGAATATCCCGAAGGCTATGCCGAGATCGACAACCTGATCTACCTCAAAAATCTTAAGAATAAGGAGGAGGACACGGATGAGTTCGACAATTACGAGCAGATCAAAGACATCGTAATGCGGACCATCAACACGAGGCACTCCGGAGAACTTGCCGAGGTAGTGGGGAAACCGGAAGGGGAAGCAAGGCTTCAGAGCCTTATCAGGAAGTACCTCAATTCTCTTGACCTGGTCATGGAAGGCCAGAACATCAATGACCTCACGTCCAGGATCTATGACGACATGGCCGGCCTGGGAATTCTTTCAAAGTACATTTATAACGAGGAGCTTGAAGAATTGAACATTAACAGCTCGAATAACATTTGGGCGACCTTTCCGTCCGGAAAGGTCCGGCTTAATGAAAAATTCGGAAGCGACGTGGAATGCCAGGCGATCATCAAGAAGGCGCTGGCAATGGGCAAAGTCATCATCGACGGCCGTAATCCGATCGGGGATTCCTCCATCGGAAGCGGAAAGAGGATCTCCGGGGCCGTTGAGCCCTGCGTGAGGTCCGGATACGGCGGAATCGCGTCCATCAGGAAACAGAAAACCGGATACGTGACAAGAGAGCTTCTCATTTCTTCAAATACCGCGTCAGAGGATGAGGTCGTGTTCATAGAAACGTGCCTGAATAACGATATTTCGATGATCTTTTCCGGCGCCACGGGAAGCGGTAAAACGGCTTCCATGGGCTGTATCCTGAAATCGATCCCGAAAGAAACAAGAATCGGAGTCATCCAGGACAACGATGAAATCGATGTGAATATCTATGACGGCTATGGAACGCCGGTCAACGACGCTTACCATTTGTTTGTAAAGGACAAGCCGTATCCGGTCACGGAAAAGGATCTGACAAAAGTGATGCTCCGCCTGGATCCGGATATCGTCGTTTTGGCGGAAATGCGCGGCGACGAGGCGGCGGACGTCGTAAGAGGCTCGCTGACCGGCCACACCGCACTATCGTCGGTACACGCGACAAGCTCGGAGCTTACGTACAAGAGGATCGTGAGACTGTGCCATATCGCGGAGCCGGGCCTGTCCGAACAGAGCCACCTGGAGGACATCATCAGGGCGTTTCCGATCATCGTATTTTCAAAGAAGCTGAAGGACGGCAGCAGAAAATGGATGCAGGTGTACGAGGCTACCGGCGTAAAGGACGGAAAGGTCGACGGGGAGCTGATCTTCAAATTCGTCCAGGATAAAGTCGATAAAGAAGGGGACAGGATCGTAAAGATACACGGGACCCACAAACAGGTAAATCCGATCTCCGACGCGTTGGCGGAAACATTAAGAGAGAATTGCGTCGACGAGGAGCTGATAAGGAAATGGAGGATGGAAGATGTTGGTTAGCATATTAAATTTGCTCTTTATTGCCGCGCTGTTTATCGGGCTGGTCTTTCTGCTTGACGCAAACCCGTTCGCGGATGAGAAAAAAATAAGCATTTCCTTCAACCGGACGTCGGCGGAGACGAAGCGGCAGCAGATCAATGCGGACCGGGAGCTCACAGGGAAGGAAAAAATAATTTCGAAGATCAGCGGCCTTCTGGACCTGATCGATAAGCCATGGACATTTTACTACCGGATCGCCGGGGCATGTTTTGCCGCCGGAACCATATTCGGCCTGATCGTATTCTCCGACATTTTCCTTGCGCTTCCGATGGGGCTGATCTCTACGCCGCTGTCCTTCATCATTCTGAGATCCCTGGCGTCGGGCAAAATCCGAAAACAGCTTGAAGTGCTGGAGAACGCCATGAGTATCATAACGAACTCATACATAACGACGGAGAACATCATCACTTCGGCAGAAAAATATGTCAAGATCAAAAATAAAGGCGTACAGGACGAGTTCATAAAAATAACGCCGTTCGACAGGTTCATTTCCAACACGAGGATGATAAATCCAAATGTAAAACGCGCGCTGAAGATCATGGCGGCCGAGGTTGATAATAAAGATTTTACGGCGTGGACAAACGTTCTGATCCAGTGCCAGGACGATAAAGGCCTGAAATATATGCTGAAGCCGATCGTTCAGGGGATGAATGACGTGAAATCCCTGCAGTTGAAATCGGATACTCAGATGGCCGCGTCCTGGAGGCAGTTTATCATGATGGTCGTCGCTACGTTTTCAACGATTCCGTTCCTCAGGATCATGAATAAGGAATGGTTTGATATACTGACCAAAACAGGAATAGGGAAGGCATTGGTAATACTTATGATTTTATCTGCATTAGGCAGTTCCATTTATGCGGCGAAAATCAACAAACCGATCAGGGATATGAAATGAAGCTGCTGTATATCATTTTAGCGCTGATCTTTTATCTGGAAGGATACTCGTTATTGACTGCCTACAATAATCAGGATCCTGAAAAAAGCACGAGAAAGGCATACAAAAAGTCCGTTGAATCCAGGACGTCGCTTTCAGACAAAATCTCGGCCAGATACCTGCTTCCGCTTGCAAAGCTGATTGCGCCGCGGATACCGTTATCGGAGGAATATGAATATGAGTTCAAGCCAAAGCTTGAGAGGGCCGGGATCCCGCTGACGCCGAAAGAATACTATGCCAGGCCGATTGCGGCGGCGCTTCTCCTGTCGCCGCTCCTGATCCTTACGGTCCTGTCGGGATTGAATTTCGTGATGATGGCGCTTATCTGCGTTATCCTTTTCGGCACTGCGATGAAATACCTGACGGAGGCGGATACCAGGCTGCAGGAAAAAAGAATCGAGATTGAAAAGGAGCTTCCCGGCTTCATCCGGTCTATTATCTATAAGCTTGACGGCGATCCGGACGGGGTTATCAAAGCTGATCTTGTGGCCATCTTTGAAGACTATTCGAAAGTAGGAAATTCTGTATTCCTCTACGACGTCAACTACCTGATCATGGATATGAAATCCAAGGACCTTGAAACCGCGCTGCGCTCCATGGACTCCAGGATGTGCATCCCGGAAGTATCCTTCCTTTGCGATGCGCTCATCGGGCTGACGAGGGGGGAGCACCAGGGGACTACTCTTGAGCACCTGGCCCATGACATGGACCTTAAGGCGGTCGCCAATATTGACAAAGAGATCGCAAAACGCCCCGGTAAAATGGCGCGGGCGGCAATCCCGATGCTGATCGTTACGGGAATCGCTTATGTATATGTACTGCTGACCTATATTCAATTGCAGTTTAATCAAATTTTATAACAACGAAACGAAAGGAAAGGTAAAAGTCATGTTAAACAAAATTGTAGAAATGAAAGAAAAAACCGTTCGTAAGTTTACTTCAAAATCCGGGCTGGGCGCCTGGGAAATCATCGTCGGTATCGCCGTGAGCCTTGTGGCGGCAGGGCTTATCATTGGATGGATGGGCGGATCCGTTACAGACATTCTGGATACTTTGCAGGGCAAGCTCATGGATTTCTTCAATTAGCGGGAAACGGAAATGAAAAGCATTCTTAAAAAGTTGTATCGGAGACTCAGGGATAAGGGCGGCGAAATGCTGACCCATACCGTTCTTACGGTCATTACCTATTTTATTCTGACCGCCGTGGTGATTAACGTCCTTATCCTGACCTTCCATTTTTTCAGCCTGCATTATACCGCAAGGGCTGTCGCAAGGGTCATAGAAAGAGAAGGCGGATTGACGGATGAGGCCTATGAAATGCTTCATGATCTGAACGATGATTTTCACATCTCCGCGGAGCTCACGAGCAGGCCCGCTTCAAAGATACAATACATGGAACCCTTCGAGGTAGTAATCGAGGATGAGCATATTATGACGATCATGACGCCGGTGGGCCTTGATCCGGTCGAGTATGATTTTCCGATGAAAGCGACTGTCACGGGAATGTCTGAAGTGTTCTGGAAAGAACTGCTCTGAGGTGCCGCCCATGAAAAAATTACTGAGCAGGATAAAATGCAGGAAAGGTGATATTGGAGTCCTTCCGATTACCATCTTTGTAGTGCTTCTGGCTGTGGGCGGCCTGTGCAATGAGCTGGTGCGGTTCTTTTCCATCCAGGATCAGATGTCCATAGAACTGAACCGGGCCGTCAACCTGTGCATTAAAACTTCAGTTTATGACAGCTATCGCCGGGATAAGGAAAATCAATTGGATCCGGACCTTGCCGAAGACGCTTTCTATGACTATCTCCATGACTACATGGATTTGGATTATAATTTAGCCAGGTATTCGGAAGAGAATGAGCTTATGTACCGCGTAAGGGTGGATTCTCTTGATATCAACGCGGACACGGCACGGGCCGCCGCGACCGGGGTTGTCTACGCGCCGGGCTTCTTTCATATCGGAACGTTTGAGCTGCCTTTTAACGTGACAAGCAGAAACCAGCGTATAGACGAGCTTTAAAATCAGGAGGCTGCGCTCCAAAGGTTGAATCAATCATGGGAGCCAGCCTCTCTTTTTTTCAGCGATTTTATTCTATGGAGAGGAAAAAATATAATGACACTGCTTTTGATGTTTTTATTGTTCTGCGCTTATTTTCATGGTGCGGTAACGGATTATAGACGGAGAGAGATAGAGGATAAAGTACCGATTGCCATTATGGCTGTCTCTATCATCGCGATGGTCATTCTTCCGAAAGACAGCGCTTTATATATACCGCTTATTGAGCGGATTGTCATGCTGGCCGTTTTTGGTATTATGGCTTTTCTGCCAAACGACATCGGCGGAGGGGACATAAAGCTGCTCATGGCGACGGGATTTTGCTTCGGATTTGCCGGATCGCTCTTCATCATGCTGCTGTCAGCGATAGAAGCTGTTATTTTAAGATTTTCGAAAAATATGAAGAATGTGCCGCTTGCAAGCG
>DATMXY010000119.1:0-9236 GCA_035561275.1 Anaerovoracaceae bacterium
AACCTTAGCCCCGGGGCAGCGGCGGATCATGGCGTCGCTTTTCAGAAGCCCGCTGCCCCGGGCAATCTCCCGTGAATGAATGTTTTAGCAGAAAGGATGTAGGTGATGGCCGCATTAAGGAATCTTCAGAAAAAATTATTCAAATTCAGCGAGGGCTTAAACGCCGCAGGGGTCACCCTGATGCTGCTGATGACGATCCTGACCGTGATCGATATCATAGCGCGGGCTTTGTTCAACAGCCCTTTGCCGGGAACCTATGAGCTCATCGAATATGGAATGGTCATCGTGCTCAGCTTCGCTATGGGGTATACCCAGGTTATAAGAGGCCACATTGATATCGACAGCCTTGTAAATCTGTTTCCGAAAAAAATAAACGGGATATTCACACGGATTGCCGATTTTCTGGCGCTGATCTATTTTGGAGCGATCGCCTGGCAAACCTGTGTGAAAGGGATTTCCGAGATGGGATATAAAACAGCCTCAGCGGCGCTGCTGATTGTCAAATATCCATTTTATTTTATCACGGCATTTGGGTTTGCCGTAATCACGTTGATCGTGCTGACTCAGTTGATTCTAAAAGACCCTGAGCGGTAAAATAACTCCTGCTCCCCAATTGACACTGAGGGAAAAACTCAATTTATGTTATTGACATCAGCGGCATGATCATATATTATATACATTCAGTGAATGATTCGGTCAAATGACATAGAGGCGGACCTGTACCCTGATGAGCGACTATGGCAGCACCGCTGTTTTTAACGTGCTTGAGACAGGAATCAGGCACTCGGAAAGAGAGGAAAGAGGAAACATGGAGATGAAAACCGGCAAACTTCTTGAAGGAGTTAAAGTCGTTGAGCTCTCAACCTTTATTGCCGCGCCGCAGTGCGCGAAGATACTGGGGGAATGGGGCGCGGAAGTGATCAAGGTCGAGCCGCTGCAGGGTGAGATGTACAGGCCCAGAGGCATTGACAACAAAATGCCCGTAAGCGACGATGAAAACCCGGGATTTGATTTTGAAAACTCCAACAAAAAAGGGATCGCGTTAAATTTGAAGACCGAAAAAGGCAGCCGGGTTCTTGAGGACCTGATCGCCGCCGCGGATGTTTTTATTACCAATGTCAGAACGGCATCCCTGGAAAAATCCGGCTTGTCTTATGAAGCGTTAAAAGAAAAATATCCCAGTCTGATTTTCGCGCAGATTTTAGGTTATGGGGAAAACGGACCGGATAAAGATCTTCCGGGATTTGATTTTACGGCGTTTTACGCGAGAGGCGGCATTACGGCTTCACTCGCCGAAAAAGGCGGACCGCCCCTCGTACCGGTTCCCGGCCTTGGCGACCATCAGCTGGCTTTTTATCTCGCCGCCGGTATCTGCGCGGCGCTGTTTAAAAAGACGGAGACGGGGAAAGGCGAGAAAATTACGGTGAGCCTTTATCAGGCTGCCATCTATTCTTTGGGGATCATGATCACCGCGTGCCAGTACGGAAACAGATACCCGGTAAGCAGAAAGGACGTCAACAATCCCTTTAATAATACGTATCAAACAAAAGATGGAAGATGGGCCATGCTCGCGGCGTCGGATTACGACAGACTTTACGGCAAAGTCATGGATGCCCTGGGCCGGCCGGATCTGACCGGGAATGAAAAATACGCCACCCTTGCCGCGATCCATGGCAATACGGCCGAGATGGTCAGTATATTGGAGGAGCGATTTATCACCAAAGATGTTGACGAGTGGCTGGATATTTTCAGAAAAGCGGATCTGCCCTTCGAAAAATGCTGTCTCTGGGAAGAGATACTGGAGGATGAGCAGGCATGGGTAAACGGCTGCCTGAGGAAGCTTGAATATCCGAGCGGCAATACGGGGATCGGCGTGACTACCCCGGTCAAATTTAAGGAAATGGGTCCGATCCGGCACGAGTTTGCGCCGCGGGTCGGGGAGCATACGGAAGAAATCCTGTTATCGATAGGCTACAGCAAGGAAGAGATCGATACCATGAAAAATAACAAGGATATCAGATAAAACGGGTCACTATTTGAAAACAATTGAGGAGGTTTAATATGGCGACAGATATTATTTATTCTACAAGGGAGCATAAGTTTATCATCAAAGAGTGGCTTGACACCCGAAAAATACTCGGTTTTTCAAAGTTTAAGGACTTTGACGTCGATGATTTTGACCCTGTGCTGGACGAAGCCCTCCGATTTGTCAAAGGAGAAATGCCCCAGACCCTTGAGGATGGAGAAAACATCGGACCCAAGCTGATCGATGGAAAGGTGCATCTTCCGCCATCGTGGCATCAGGCTTATTGGAAAACGATGGAAAGCGGCTGGGGACCAAGCGATCCGGAGAAAGAAGACGCGCTGCCAACAGTGGTCACGGTTGCTTGGTGGGAATATTTCCACGGCGCGAATCACCCGTTTTTTATGATTTCAACTCCCACGATCATGGGGGCTGCGGAGATGATCGCCAAATACGGCCGGCCTGTCGACAAAGAGGTATTCCTGCCTAAAATGTACAGCGGTCTCTGGAATGCCACAATGGCCCTGACGGAGGCCAACGCGGGCAGCGACGTCGGCGATGTGACGTCCAAGGCCGTACCGACAGGAGAACCACAGGTCTACAAAATAACGGGCACGAAGTGCTTTATCACCAGCGGCGACCAGGATATCAATGAAAACATCATTCACATGACGCTGGCCCGGGTCGAAGGGGCGGCTCCGGGGACAAAGGGGCTCTCCTTGTTTATTGTTCCCAAGTTCTGGTCAAAGGAAGATGGGACCCTTGAACCCAACGACGTTACCACCGTGTCCATTGAACACAAGCTGGGTTACAAAGGCTCGCCTACCTGCGTGTTAAGCTATGGAGAAGAAGGGAATTGCCGCGGGATCCTGCTGGGCAATCCTCCCGATGAAAACGGCGTTGGAGAAGGCATGACCCAGATGTTTACGATGATGAACGGGAAACGGTATGAGATGGGCATCAATGCCGTCGGCGTCGGCCAGCTCGCTTACAACTATGCTGTGGACTATGCAAAGGTCAGGGTTCAGGGAAAGTCTTTTACCAACCCCAGAGCCCCCAGGGTGAGGCTCATCGAACATGAAGATATCAGAAGAATGCTGTTGAACGTAAGAGCCACTACGGAAGCAATCAGGGCCATGCTCTTTAAAGCTGCCTATTACAGGGATCTTGCCCTTTACAGCGACGACGAAGAGGAACGGCGGATGGCCACGAGACGGGTGGATATGCTGAACCCATTGATTAAAGGTTATTGCGGAGACTATATGTGGCCGGTGATTGCCGACGCAATACAGGTATTGGGAGGCTACGGTTTCTCAGAGGAATATCCGATTGCAAGACTGGCCCGGGACAGTAAGTTTTTTGCGATAGCGGAAGGGACCAGTTTTATTCAGTCCATAGATCTGGTCGGAAGGAAATGGAGCCTGGAAAAGGGCAGGGTCTATAAAGAGTGGTTCGACGAAGTGGTTGACTATATCGAAAATAACCGGAATACGTCCGGTCTGGAACAGGAATTTGCCATATTGGAGGATGCACTGGAAAACTATAAGAAGATTTATGACGCCATGAACCGTTATCTTGCCGAAGACAGGCGGATGGTACCCCTTTACTCCACTCGTGTGATGCACGCCAGCGCAATCCTGTATTCCGGGATGTTGCTGTTGGATATGGCTAAAGTTGCGCAGAAAAAAATCGGGGAGCTTGGAGCGGACCACTGGGAGTACAATTTCTATCAGGGAAAGATTTTGACCGCAAAGTATTATATCAAGAACATGGTAGCGCAGATCCAGAGTCTGACCAGCGCGATCCTGTCGGCCGACACATCGGCGATTGAATTTCCTGAAGCTGCTTTCTGATTTCGCAAAGCCTGATTTTTTGATTTAATGAGGAGAGGAGTAACAGAAATGAAAATTATTGTATGCGTCAAGCAAGTACCGGACACAAATGAAGTGAAAATAGATCCGGTAAAGGGGACCCTGATCAGAGAGGGCGTGCCGAGCATTTTAAATCCCGACGATGCAAACGCGCTGGAAGAAGCGTTGCGGATCAAAGATCAAAACCCGGACGTCCATATCACCGTGGTGACCATGGGCCCCCCGCAGGCGAAAAAAATGCTGCAGGGATGCATCGCCATGGGCGCCGACGACGCGGTGCTGCTGTCGGACAGAGCGCTGGGCGGCTCCGATACCTGGGCCACATCAAATGCGCTGGCGGCGGGAATACGGAAATTGGGAGCCTATGACCTGATCTTCGCGGGAAGACAGGCGATCGACGGAGATACGGCGCAGGTAGGACCGCAGGTGGCGGAAAAGCTCGGCCTTTCCCAAGCGACCTACGTGAGAAAATTTTCCATGGAGGGAGAGAAAATCACTGTCGAACGGGCGCTGGAAAACGGTTACGAAGTGCTGAAGCTGAAGCTGCCATGTCTGCTGACCGCAATCAAGGGGCTCAATATCCCGAGATATCCGTCGCGCAGAGGGATCCTCAAATCAGTAAAATTTGACATCAAGGTCTGGAATGCGGCAGACATCGGCGTGGACCTGAACAGTGTCGGTTTGGAAGCATCCCCGACGAAGGTGTTCAAGTCCTTCACTCCGGCGCCGAAGGGTAAGGGGATCACGGTGGAAGGCGACACGGCGAAAGAGATTATAAGCAATCTGATTTCAAGACTGAAATCAAAGCTTATTATATGAGGGAGGGATGGAAAATGGCGATTCAAGTAATCGATGTGAAATGCAAAGGCTGCAAGCTGTGCGTTAAGGCATGTCCCTTCGAAGCAATTGAAATGGTCGGGCGGCTGGCGGTCGTCAACGAAAAATGTACCGTCTGCGGCCAGTGCATACCGGCATGTAAATTCGAAGCGATCATCCAGGGCGAAGAAACGGAAAAAGGGCCCGTTGACCTCAGCGCATACAAAAATGTATGGGTATTCACCGAGCAGCGGGACGGGAAGCTGATGAACGTCGCGCTGGAGCTGCTGGGCGAAGGGTATAAGCTTTCCAGAGAACTCGGCAGCGACACGAAAGTATGCGCATTGCTGGCAGGGGGCAGGGAGGAGCCCCTGGTCGACGAGCTTTATTCCTATGGGGCGGATATCGTGTATGTCGCAAGCGACCCGATGCTGGAGAAATACACGACAGACGGATATGCCAAGGTCATCACAGAAGCAATCCGGACATACAAGCCCGAAATTGTTCTTTTCGGAGCGACTCACATCGGGAGGGATCTGGCTCCGAGAATCGCGGCAAGGTTGGACACCGGTCTCACGGCAGACTGCACCAGACTGGACGTCAATACGGGAAACTATATCGACTATCTGGAAAAATATACGACCATCGACACCGCCGGCATGGACCGGGACGACGGGGACAAGAATCTGAAGCAGACGCGTCCCGCCTTCGGCGGGAACCTGATGGCGACCATTATCTGTCCGAAAAACAGGCCGCAGATGTCCACAGTACGGCCGGGAGTCATGAAACGGCTGGAAAAAGACGAGACGAAAAAAGGCGAACGGATCGATCTTGGGGTAAAGCTGAAAGCGGAAAATCTTACCGTTGAAGTGGCGGAAGTCGTGAAAGCCGCCAAACAGATGGTCTCCCTGACGGATGCGGAAATTATCGTATCCGGCGGGAGAGGCTTGAGAGACGCGTCCGGCTTCGAACTGATCCAAAAGCTTGCGGATAAAGTGGGCGGCGTGGTAGGCGCATCCCGCTCGGCAGTGGACGCCGGCTGGATCGACCATTCCCACCAGGTAGGACAGACCGGCACCACCGTAAAACCAAAAATCTACGTCGCCTGCGGTATCTCGGGAGCGATCCAGCATCTGGCGGGCATGCAGCACTCGGATACGATCATCGCAATCAACAAGGACCGGGACGCGCCGATTTTTGAAGTTTCCGACTTTGCAATCGTTGGAGATCTGTACAAAATCATTCCCGAGATGATTGCACAGTGGGATAAGGATTAAAAGGTATGCTGTAAATGAGGTTGGAGCTGATGCAGAAAGGAGAAGTCAATTGAAATTTGAGTTTGAGGACGATCACGTTATGATGAGGAAAATGGTGCGCGACTTTGCGGAAGCGGAATGTGCGCCGGGAGCGGAAGAACGGGACGAGCTGGAAGAATTTCCGCTGGAGCTCTGGAAAAAATGCGCTGCACTCGGTCTTGCCGGAATTACCTTTCCGGAAGAATATGGCGGGGTGGGAGCGGACTATCTCTCTTACGCAATTACGATTGAAGAATTGTCCCGGGTCGACGCATCCCTGGGGGTTACGGTTTCGGCCCATTCCAGCCTGTGCGCCAATCCGATCTACCTGTTTGGGACGGAAGCGCAGAAACAGAAGTATCTGGTTCCTCTGGCCACAGGTGAAAAAATGGGGGCGTTCGGACTGACAGAGGCCATGGCCGGCTCCGACGCCTCCGGTACGCGTACAACGGCAGTCCGCGACGGAGAGGAGTACGTCATTAACGGATCGAAACTCTTCATTACCAACGGCTATTATGCGGACATCTATGTGATCACGGCGCAAATGGATAAGAGCAAAGGGAATAAGGGAATCGCCGCATTTATCGTAGAAAAGGGTACGCCCGGATTTACCTTCGGCAAAAAAGAAAAAAAGATGGGGATCCGGTCTTCCGCCACCTATGAGCTGGTCTTTGAAAACTGCCGCATCCCCGCGGAAAATTTGCTCGGGCAGGAAGGCCAGGGATTTAAAATTGCAATGGTTACCCTTGATTACGGAAGGATCGGCATCGCGTCGCAAGCGCTGGGAATCGCTCAGGGCGCCTACGAACAGGCCCTTAAATATTCCAAAGAAAGATCTCAGTTCGGTAAAACGCTTTCCGAGTTAGAGGTGATTCAATTCAAGCTGGCCGACATGGCGCTGCAGATCGAGGCTGCCAGGCTTCTTGTCTATCAGGCCTGCTACATGGCCACGGAGCACAAACCGGTTGCAAAATATGCCGCGATGGCGAAGGTCTTTGCCGCTGAGACCGCTAACAGGGTGGCTACCCAGGCCGTTCAAATATTGGGCGGATACGGGTACACCCGCGACTATCCGGTTGAACGGATGATGCGTGACGCGAAAATTACTGAGATATATGAAGGAACCAGTGAGATTCAACGTATCGTTATCGCCGCAAGTATTCTAAAAGATTAATAAGAGAAGCGGCAGGGAGGAAAGCGTATGAACATTGTTGTTTGCCTCAAGCAGACTTTTGATACGGAAGCAAAAATCGTATTGGACAGCAGCGGCAGAATAGACGGCAGGGGGGTAAATCTGGTGATTAACCCCTATGATGAATTTGCCGTTGAAGAAGCGCTGAAGCTCAAAGAGAAATTTGGCGGCGAGGTGACTCTGGTCAGCGTCGGAAGCGAACGGGTCCAGGAAGCCCTGCGAACCGCCCTGGCTATGGGCTGTGACCGGGCCGTACTGGTTAATGATCCCGCTTTGGAAAGCCCCGACGAATGGGTCGTCGCCGGGATCCTCGCCATCGCGGTTTTACAAATTCAATTTGACATTATTTTGGCAGGCCGCATCGCCGTCGACGACGGGTCCGGCCAGGTCGCCATCCGTCTGGCGGAGGCGCTGGATATTCCTTCTGTCAGCTCGATCCTCAAACTGGAGATCGAGGGTGGCAAAGCCGCCGTAACGCAAGAAATTGACGGCGGAACAGAACTGATCGAGGTTGAACTGCCGGCGGTCCTGACAGCTCAAAAAGGGCTGAACGTACCGCGTTACCCAAGCATGATGGGAATCATGAAGGCCAAGAAAAAGGAAATAAAAGAATTGACCCTTGCGGGTCTGGGAATTAATGCCGCGGATTTGCAGAGCAAAACGGATGTGATCGAATTCAGCTTGCCGGGCGTCCGCAAGGGAGGCATACAGCTTACCGGAGAAGCCTGTGATACGGTGAAAGAATTAGCGCGGCTTCTGCGGGAAGAAGCAAAGGTTATATAGGAAGGAGGTTACATATGGCAAAAGGAATATGGATTATCGTGGAACAAAGCAAATCACAGATCCGCAAGGTTTCCCTGGAGCTTCTCAGCCAGGGGAGGATCCTGGCCGACGAAACGGGAGAACCGCTTACGGCGGTAATCCTCGGAAAAGGCGTGGCTGAGCTTGCCGGGAAAGCCGCCGCTTACGGCGCGGATAACGTCATCCTCGTTGATGATGATAAACTGGCCGATTATACGACGGGCGCCTATACTTCTGTGCTGAACAAGCTGATCCGGAAGGCGGAACCACAAGCTGTCCTGCTTGGGAATACGGCTGTCGGAAAGGATCTTGCTCCCCGTCTGGCCCAGCGCCTGGGAGTGGGTCTGGCGTCCGACTGCACCGGAATGAAAACCGACGCGGATTGGTTCATGATCTTTGAGCGCTCGATTTACGGAGGCAAAGCCTTCGCCCGGATCGTTTTCAATGTCAGGCCTGTGATGGCGACAATCCGTCCGAACACGTTTCCCCTTGCCGTGCCGGACGGATCACGCCGGACCGAGGTGACGCATGAATCGGCTGATATCGATCCCGCCGACCTTAAGGCAGTTGTTAAAGAAGTGGCAGTGGCAGTCTCCCAGCGTCCGGAGTTGATAGAGGCCGATATTGTTATTTCCGGCGGACGCGGAATGAAAGGACCCGAAAATTACAGTGTATTGGAAGAATGCGCCGATGCGATCGGGGCGGCCGTAGGCGCTTCCCGCGCCGCGGTGGACGCGGGGTGGATCGAACCAAAATTCCAGGTCGGTCAGACCGGCAAAACGGTTTCACCGACGCTTTACATCGCATGCGGGATTTCCGGAGCTATACAGCACCTTGCGGGAATGGGGACCTCAAAGGTGATCGTTGCAATCAACAAAGACCCTGAGGCCAACATCTTTAATCTGGCGGACTACGGTATTGTCGGGGATCTTTTTGAAATCATTCCCCTATTGACCAACGAATTCAGGCAACTTATCAGATAAGAACTCCTGGCGACGATCATCAGCCTGAAGACTCCTGAATAATCTCTATTGAATCAGTTGGGCCGGTTTGCTAATATTAAAATACAGGACAGAGAAGAGAAACAAACATCTCGGCGATAGAGATACAGGAGGTAAAAATGACGGAATATAAAAAGATGACTTCAAGGCGGGCTCAGGCGATTAAAACGAAAAACAGGATTCTTCAAATCGCTTTTGACATGATGCAGGAAAACGGCTTTGAAAATGTAACAATAG
>DATMXY010000120.1:0-3018 GCA_035561275.1 Anaerovoracaceae bacterium
ATAAAAATATTGACATTCCGGTCTATAAGCAGTAGACTAAAGACGATAGTCGATAACCAATAGACCAAAGGAGTATCTGCACATATGAATAATTATAAGCTTGCACAAGGAGAAGCAAGGTTTGCCGATTTGATCTGGAGCCATGAGCCTATTGCTTCCGGCGATCTGGTGAAGCTGTGCGAAAAGGAACTGGGCTGGAAAAAGTCCACCACTTATACCGTATTGAAAAAGCTGTCCCAACGAGGAATTTTTCAAAATATTGACGCTGTCGTGTCTTCACAAATAAAAAGAGACGATTTTTTCGCAAAGCAAAGCAGACGGTTTGTTGAAGATATCTTCGGAGGCTCGCTGCCTAAGTTCCTGACTGCTTTTATCAGCGGAGGCAAACTCAGCGACAGGCAGGCCGAAGAGCTGAAAGAGCTGATTGACCGGCATAAGGAGGAATAACCCGTGAATGATCTGTTTCTGTCGGTGCTGAATATGAGTATGACGGCAAGCTATGTAATTGCCGCCATTATGCTGGCGCGGCTTTTCCTTAAAAAAGCTCCGAAAGCCTTTTCCTATGCGCTGTGGGCGGCGGCGGGCTTCCGGCTTGTATTCCCGTTTTCGTTTGAGAGCGTGTTCAGTCTGATCCCGTTCAAGGCTCAACCGGCATCAAATATCGTCAGCAATTATACCGGCGAACCGATCCGGCATATTATCATCAGTCCCGACTGGGCTCCCCCGGCAGAGACAGGCACAATAAGTAATGCTATGCTCTTAACGCCTGCCGAAGTACCGACGTACTTCTGGTTCCGCCTTGCCGGTGAGATTTGGCTTATCGGTATCATGGCTATGCTGATTTACAGCATTGCGTCTGTTATCCTGCTCAAACGCCGGTTAAGGGAAGCTGCTCCGGCCGGGGGGCGCGTCCTTGAGGCCGATAACCTGAAGACTCCTTTTGTTCTCGGCCTTTTCCGTCCGAAAATCTATATCCCTTCCGGACTCTCCCGGGAAGAAAAAAACTATGTCATCCTGCACGAGCAGACTCACATAAAACGGCTTGACCATATTATTAAGCCGGCAGCCTTCCTTATCCTGTGCGTCCATTGGTTTAATCCGGTCGTCTGGCTGGCTTTCCTGCAGATGAGCGCGGATATGGAAATGTCCTGTGACGAACGTGTCTTAAAAGAAATGGGAAGTGATATAAAAAAGGCATACTCCACATCCCTGTTGTCCCTGGCAGCAGGGCGTAGCCTCATCAACGGCGGCCCTCTCGCGTTCGGCGAGGGTAACATAAAGGGGCGGATCCGGAACGTGCTCAACTACAGAAAGCCAACCTTCTGGATACTTATCGCCGCTGTGATTGCAGTAATCGCCATAGGAACCGGGCTTCTCGCCAACCCCATCAGCAGCACAGACAGTGCAAATACCCCGAATGCCGCCGGAGATGAGTGGCAGCCTCAGCCGAAAATAGAAAACCAGGACGACTATGATAAGGCTGTTGACGCGGCGTTGCAATCTGTCAAGTACGAGGAAATCGCGGTTGATGATATGGGAAGCTATGAAGAGACTGCGCAGGCTTGGATGGACGCATGGTTTGCCATGTTCAAGGCGCTTCCGGAGGACAATATGGCGCACATCGCCGACAGCGCTGTCGACAGGCTGAGAATCACACAAGTATCAAAGCCGGGGCTGCCGCAGGCATTTATATTCTCCGTCACGTTATCTGTCAGACCGACCTATTCTATCGGGAGCAATGCTTTTTGGATGGCCGGCAACACAGGAAACAGCCCCGGGCGGGACGAAACATGGGGGCAAATGAGCAGAGAGGTAGAGCTTCGAATCGGAGACGACGGGCGTTATTATTATGTCTCGATGGGGACGGGCGGCGCCGGTAACAGTGATGAATATATTCCTGTTGAAATTCCGAAAGGAATCATACCGGACGGCATTTCCGTTCCGGAGGAGGTGCTTTCTGCCGCTAAGGATTATGTAGTGCGGCAATATCAATATTGGAACAGTTCTACAGGGGTTTATACCAGGTCTGACGGTGAGGAGCATATGGTAGGCGAACCGGCTTCTTTTGATAATTGGAGGATCGAGGGATTATCCCCTGTTTACTCATATAAGGAAATCGACGGACAGCCGGTAAACGCTTACCGGCTGATCTCCGGTGAAAACTGGCAGTCACTGGAAGTCTACCGCCTTGATTTCCGAATCCACACTACAACGCCGGAAAAAGTAATTCTCGCGGGGGGAATGGATCTTGACGGGGAGAACTGGCTCCTGCCAACCTATCCTGATTCAACTTATCTCTTTTTTTCTTTAAGCGGGAATGATTATATTTATCTTTTTACCATGATGGAAAACGATTGTGCACCGGGAGACGAGTTATTTACCAGCGATCTGAAAGCGCGCCTGACGAGTCAAAATTAACAGAGCTGTCGCCGAGGCCTGTTCCGTTACAATCAAAAGGAAGGCTCCATGGTACATTCCTTTTGGCCGCAGGAAAGAACAGCTGCCGGTGACAGCCCTATGCAATTGAACAGCTGCAGCATACTTTACTCTTCGTACTGCACCTTCAGTTCGATCTGATCAGGCAGATAGGAAAGATCCGTTTCGGCAACCTGCAGGGGATAGGTCAATACCTGCGTCAATGCGGTGCCGGGCTGCGGGTCCTTAAATACCGTATATACCTTCAGAGTCTTAATGCCATCCTCTTCGGTAACCGCCATTTTGTCGATTACGATCTCATATCCGGAGGTCGGTTTCTCTCCTCTTGAAGCGATTACATAAATCTTGTCGTCCACTACACAGGCCAGGGCGCGCTCCAGGGCTCGATATTCCGGAATGACCTGGCTCGCGATCTGCTGCGGGTACTCGGTTTCCCCTAATACTTTATAACCCACCTTAACATCACCTTCAAAAATCGTCATCCCTGCCACAATTGCGGCAATAGCGACTATGATAACAGCAAACATGACCAGCATTTTCTTACTTGGCGTGCGCATTCTCTTTACAGCAAATGTCTTACTC
>DATMXY010000121.1:0-6884 GCA_035561275.1 Anaerovoracaceae bacterium
ATGAACAAATGATCGAAGGAGGAACCTATGGCGATAACGGATAACCTGAGAATGATCCTGAAGGTCTGCCAACTATATTATGTTGAAAATATGAGCCAGAAGGAAATCTCGTTCCAGCTGGGGATTTCGCGTCCCCAGATCAGCCGGATCCTATCCAACGCGAGGGAAAATAATGTCGTTACGATACAGATCAACAATCCGTTCCCCGGCGAATCGAGATTGGAACGGGCGCTGATCGAACGTTACCGCCTGAAAGACGCGCTTGTGTTAAATACGGAAAAGGCCGACGGGCCGGATCATGTGCTGGAGGAATTCGGAAGGATGGCGGCGGAGTGTATCGACGCTTATATTATGGACCATAATCGGGTCGGTGTGATGAGTGGGCAGACGATCGCCCATCTGGCCTGGTCCGTCAGGCACCTCAACCGAAGAGGGCTGGAATTTGTTCCTCTGGTCGGCGGAATCGGCGCCACCGGAGCGAACTGGCACGCCAACGCCATTGCCCAGCGGTTGGCGGAATGTTCGGGAGGAAGCTGCTATATTCTGAACGCTCCTATCATCGTTCAGAGCCGGCAGTCCAGAGATATCCTGATTCAGGAGCCGGAAATCGCCTCCGTACTGCAGAAGGGCGCGGCCTGCGATGCGGTGATCGTCGGAATCGGACAGATCAACGAGAATTCGACCAATGTGAAAGCGGGAACGCTGGACAAGGGCGACGTCAGGAAGCTGAAAGAAGCGGGCGCGATGGCGTCGGTCTGTACGACTTATCTGGACGCGCAGGGGAACGTGATCGATACGGAACTGAATGAAAGAACCATCGGAATTACTCTGGATCAGCTGAAAAAGAGCAGGACCATAGCGCTGGCGGTGGGTAAGAGCAAGGTGGAGTCAATAAAAGCGGCATTGTCGAGCGGATATCTTGACGTATTTATTACGAATCTGGAAACCGCCCGTGAAATAGCAGAATAAATCCTATGGAAACTTAATTATGTTATCAAAACAGGAGGAGAAAATGATGAAAAAGTTATTGGCGTTCCTATTGGCAGTTATTTTAGTATTGGCGATGACAGCCTGCGGAGGCGGAGGCGGTGCAGACACTTCCGACGAGGGAACAACCGACGCGGCCAAAAAGGTGTCTCTGCTTACCCCTTATCTCAGCTCGGTAACCACCAACCAGATGGTGGAATTAATGAAATCGGGACTGGAAGAGCAGGGCATTGAAGTGACCGTCGTGGATACCAAGGGAGATTTTGCCCAGCTTGCCAGCAGAATAGAGGATACGGTTTCCGCAAAAGCTGACGCCCTGGTGCTGGTCAGCGCGGATCCGACGCAGGTCCAGACTCAGTTACAAACCGCCTTTGACGCAGGGATACCGGTATTCGGCTGTGACAGCGGTTTTATCGAGGGGATGAAGGTAAACGCCACAAGCGATAACACAGCTATGGGTGAAATGATCACAAAATATCTTTTTGACGATCTGATGGGCGGTAAAGGAACCGTCATCGCTCTGACGCATCGTCCCCATCCGGGTGTGGTTAAGAGGAGCATTGCCTTTGATGAGATCTTAAAGGAGTATCCCGATATTAAATTGATCACGGAACAGCATGTGGATGTTCCGGGACCCATCGAGAACTCCCGAAAGATAATGGAAAATCTCATCCTCTCAAATTCGGCCAAAGATTCCATCACAGCGGTCTGGTGCGGATGGGACGAACCGGCTATCGGAGCCACGCAGGCATTGCAGGACGCGGGCCGGGATGAGGTCATTGTCGTCGGAGTCGACGGAAACAGCCAGGCTGTGGAGATGATCAATCAGGGCACAAACCTGAAAGCCACGGTATCCCAGAATTTTGAAGGAATGGCGGGCATCGTCGCAGACGAGATAACGAAGATGTTCAACGGCGAAGAAATCACGCCGGGAGAGCAATACGCTCCCGCGAACCTGATCACGAAGGAATAGACAGAAACAGAATCAGACGGAAAAAGGAAGCAGGTAAGGGCCAACGCCTGAACCTGCTTCTATATAGGAGTGATGGCAATGCTTTTGGAAACGAAAAAACTTTGTAAGCATTTCAGCGGCGTTTACGCGCTGCAGGATATCGACTTTGAGATACGGGAAGGGGAGATCCTCGGCCTGGTCGGAGAAAACGGCGCGGGAAAGTCTACCTTGATCAAAATTTTAACCGGCGTATATCATCCGGACAGCGGCGAAATCTACTGGGGAGGAAACCGCGTTGAGATCAGCACTCCCTATGGCAGCAGAGAGCTCGGAATCAACGTCATCCATCAGGACAGGAATCTGATCCCGGCTTTCAACGGGATCGAAAATGCATTTCTCGGGCTTCCCTATGAGAAAAGAGCAGGAATCGGAGTCGACTGGAAGAAAATGAAACGGCGGGTGACCGACGTGATGGAGGAGCTGGGGATCTCTGTAGACTTGAGCCAGCCCGCATCCCGGCTGACTCCTCCGCAAAAGACCATGGTCGAGATCATACGGGCAATGATGACGCAGTGCAAACTGCTCATCCTGGATGAGCCGACGGCTTCCCTTACCGACAGGGAAACGGAGCGGCTGTTTGAACTGATCGCAAAACTGAAGGGAAAAGGAACCTCCATCTTATATGTCACCCACCGGATGGATGAAATATTCCGCCTGACCGACCGGATCACCGTATTCAAGAACGGCCGGCTGGTCAATACGGTCAAAACGGCGGATGTGGACAAAGAGCAGATCATTTCCATGATGACGGATAACTGGACCAGTGAAAAGGTTAAGACAAGCGGGCAACTTGGAGCAAGCAGGCTGGAAGTGGTACATATCGCTTCCCGGGACGGGATCGTCAGGGACGCCAGCCTTACCGCCCATGGGGGAGAAATCCTGGGTATTTTCGGCCTGGGAGGCAGCGGGCGGACAGAGCTGCTGGAATGTATTTACGGCCAGCGCTCCATCGCGGCGGGAACCGTTGCCATCGATCAGAAAACGGTTGAAAAATCCTCGCCTTCCAATTCCCTGAAAAACGGGATGGTGCTGATCTGCGAGGACAGAAGGGGGATGGCTTTGGTAGGAGCCCTCAACGTAAAACAGAATATTGTACTTTCAACGATAGATCATTACGCCCACCTCGGAGTCGTGGACGAAAAAAAGGAGATCAATGATACAAAAGAAAAAATCGATCAGCTGAATATCAGGACGGAAGGCCCGAAACAGCCGATCCTGCAGCTTTCCGGAGGAAATCAGCAGAAGGTCGTCTTCGCCAAGGCGCTGATGTCGGACCCGAAGGTGTTATTATGTGACGAGCCTACTCAGGCTGTCGACGTCAAAACAAGGCAGGACATCCATAAGCTGCTGCGCCGCAAGGCCGACGAGGGGAATGCGGTGGTATTTGTCTCGTCCGACTTGAAAGAAGTGTTGGAAGTGGCGGACAATGTTCTGGTCATGGCAAACGGAAAAACCAAATACCAGTTTATCAACGAGGGATTGACCGCGGAACAGGTGCTTGCCTGCTGCTATGCCGGATGATACGGCCAGCGGGACTGACAAGCCTGACACAGGAGGAACAAATATGAATAAAACAGAAAAGATCTCTGATTTCATGAAAGCGTACGGCACGGTGTTCGCCGGGGTCATTATCGTGATCGCGTTCAGTATCCTGAGCTTTGACGCCTTCTTTACATTTGGAAATTTTATTAACATTACCAG
This sequence comes from Anaerovoracaceae bacterium, assembly GCA_035561275.1. Taxonomy (GTDB): domain Bacteria; phylum Bacillota; class Clostridia; order Peptostreptococcales; family Anaerovoracaceae; genus Anoxybacterium. Next base: position 3,701 of record DATMXY010000121.1, read on the forward strand.
GCAGATTTCACTCCTGGTGATCATCGCGCTGGGCGCCACCCTTGTCATGTCGGTGGAGGAATTCGACCTGTCCATCGGAGCGATGGCAAGCCTGGGAGGCGTGGTGGCGGCAAAAATGGCGGTGCTGGGCGCGCCCATCATACTATGCTTTGCTGTGCCGGTGATCGCCTGCTTTCTCATCGGGCTGCTGAACGGTTGGGTTGTTACCCGATTCAGAGTCCTTTCGTTTATCACGACGCTTGCCATGAGCACGGTGATCGGTGGATTTACGTTCTGGTTTACCGGAGGGGCGACCATTTTCGAAAACATTCCGAAAGGATTTACCTTCATCGGCACAAAAAGCCTGTTTGCCATGCCCTTGCTTTCCATTATCATGATCGTTCTGACCGTGTTTTTCTGGTTTACCATGAGGCATACCGCTTTCGGGCGGAAGCTCTACGCCATCGGGGGCAACGAAGCGGCTTCCCGGGTATCGGGGATCAGCGTGACACAGCATAAGAATATTGCCTTCGCGTTATGCGCAGCCCTTGCCGCCCTGACGGGAGTTCTGATGGCGTCAAGATTGGGCTCCGCACATCCCACGGGGGGAGACGGCCTGTTTCTGCAGGCATACGCGGCGGCGTTTCTGGGAAGGACCGTATTCAGGGAAGGGGTGCCGAACATCTGGGGGACCTTTGCCGGCGCCGCCATCCTGGGCGTTCTCGCAAACGGGCTTACCATCATGCAGGTGCCGACGTTCATGCAGGACCTTCTCACAGGATGCATCATTATTTTGGCGGTCGTCGCCCAGAAGATCGGTCACGGTGGTGCGAAATGACGAAGCTGGCATCGGAGCGAAACCAAAACTGCATGGAAAAAGGAAAGCTGGCCGTAGGGTATCTGCTGGCCGGGTATCCGGATAAAGAAGGGTTTTTTGATATTCTTTCAGACTGCGAAGCGGCAGGCCTGGATATTTTTGAGATCGGTTATCCTTCCGGGGATCCCGCCAATGATGGCGAGGTGATCCGGATGGCCCACAAGGTCACGGACCTGTCCTTACAAACCGATCTGACCTACTGGAAAAAAATACGAAATACCGTCAAGGCCCCGATCTGGGTCATGGCATATAAAAAAGACCTGATCGATACGGGCTTTTATAGGCTGCTGGCGCAGAACGGCCTGACCGACGCCTTTGTGATCCCGGATATTACTTATGAGCAGCGGCTGACCCTGCAGGAAGAATTGCGGCCGTTTCAGGCCGACGTACTCGGGTTTGCCGCCCCTGATATGACGGTGGAAGAACAGGAAGCATGCTTTGGCGCGTTTCCCCTGATCTATCAGCAGCTTTACTCGGGGCCTACAGGCATGTCCGTGGAAGCGGAGGGCTATGAGGAGATCCTTGCCCGTGCGAAAAAGCATGGGGGCTTGCGGGTCTTCGCCGGATTCGGGATCAATTCGGCCGAACGGGCCGCCCAGCTGTTGGACAGAGGGTTCGACGGCGTAGTCGTCGGCACTGCCATGATCGCAAAGCTTAATCGTTCCAAGGAGGAACTGACGGTTTTTATTGAAGAACTGCAAAAAGCGGTAATTGAGAGCAGGTAGGCATCGGGAAACGAGAATACAATAATGATGGTGAAAAAATGACGGTGAAAAGGCGGAGGAAACGGGAATGAAGGAAAAAGGCTGCATGAAGGGAAAAGACTGTATTGCGACATTTGATATCGGGACGACCGCGCTGAAAGGAGTCGTCGTATCAGCGTCGGGGGACAGTATCATGGAAAAAAGCGTTGCCGTGGAGACCGTATTTGACGGCGATTACAAGGAGCAGCGTACGCTGGACTGGTATTCCGCATTCTGTGAGATCTCGAACCACTTTTTCAGCGAAGGCCTGCGTCCGGATGAAGTGATGGGCATTGCCATGAGCGGCCAGATGCAGGATCTGATTCCCGTCGCCGGGGATCCTGCCGCCGGTGGTATCCTGCCTGTAGGTAATGCGATCCTGTACTCCGACGGCAGGGCGGGACTTCAGGCAGAGAAAATTTCGGGCATAATCGGCATAGAGAACATTGAAAAAAGTACCGGAAACCATTTTGACGGGTCCATGCCTTTCGCGAAGCTGCTCTGGCTCGCGGAAAACCGGCCTGATATCTATACCGCTTCCCATAAGGTCCTGATCAGTTCCAAGGATTACGTGGCGGCAAGGCTGACCGGAAACTACGCGACAGATGTTACTTCCGCGTCCACCGCGGGGCTTATGGACATCCGGGAAAAACGCTGGAATCTTTCATGGATGGAGAAAATGGGGCTGGATCCGCTGAAACTGCCTTCCATTTGCTATGCGGAAGAAAAGATCGGTACGGTAACGGAAAAGGCTTCCGCAGAGAGCGGTTTCGCGACAGGGACGCCGGTTTACGCCGGTACCGGGGACGCGGGCGCCACCACCCTGGCCAGCGGGATCGCCTCCGACGGCGAATTTAATATCAACCTCGGGACGTCGGGCTGGATTGCATGCGTTTCCGGCGATACGCTGGAGAAGCCGGGGGTATTCAACCTGGCGGCCATGCAGAAAGGCCTGTATATCAACGTCGTTCCTTTCCTCAACGCGGGAAACGTGCATAAATGGGTCAGCGGGATCCTGGCGCCCGATACCGGTGCGGACGGCAAGTATGAATATATCGACGGCCTGCTGAATCAGAGCGAAGCGGGAAGCAACGGGGTTCTGTTCCTGCCGTATCTTACCGGGGAGCGCTTTCCGGTCATGGATACGGCTGTAAAAGGCGGCTTTGCCGGCATCGTGCCGGAGACGACGAAACAGGACCTTGCAAGAAGCGTCCTGGAGGGCGTCGCGTTTTCTATCCGGCAGGGGCTTGAGGCGATCGGGAGAAGGCCGGTCAGGATATCACTGATCGGCGGCGGCGCCCGGGTCCGGACCTGGTGTCAGATCCTGGCCGACGTCCTGGGGCATAGCATCAATGTATATGAAGGCGCTGAATATCTGCCGGCCGCGGCAGTTGCCGGGGCTGTCCTGGCAGGACAAGGCAGGATATCCGGTTACGCCGCCTATATCGAATCCCTTTTAAATGCGGGCGGGAGCGTTTGTTACACGCCGGCCCCGGAGAACACGGAACGGTATGACAGGTGTTATACTTCTTATCTTAAACTCTATCCGGCATTCAAATCAATTTATCATAGTAAGTTTTTATTT
>DATMXY010000122.1:0-2259 GCA_035561275.1 Anaerovoracaceae bacterium
GCATTTTGTAAAGCACTGAAACCCAATACTTGGTATGGTGAAAGGGAAGAAACGGCTACGGTGGGCAAAATCCGAAGCCAGATACAAGTGGAGAGTGAAGACGACATGAATTGCAGCAAGAAAACGGATCAATCGATTTTACATCAAGGAGGATTGCGGGCGGATTCCAGCGGCTATATGCCGGGATTGGACGGGCTGAGAGCTTTGGCGGTGTTTGCCGTGATTGCCTACCATCTGGAACTGGCCTGGGCGCCGGGAGGGCTTTTAGGGGTAAGCCTGTTCTTTGTGCTTTCCGGATATTTGATCACCAATATTCTTTTGATGCAATGGGAACGCTCCGGATCGATCGACTTGAAGGATTTCTGGCTGCGCCGGGCCCGGCGTCTGCTGCCGGCCCTTTTCACGATGCTGGCAGGCGTGACGTTCTGGGTTGCGTTTTATGCTCCGGAACGCCTGGCGGCCTTGAAGCAGGAAGCGCTGGCCGCGGTGTTCTATTCCAGCAACTGGTATCTGATCTTTCATCAGGTATCCTATTTTGAACGCTTCGGTCCGCTATCTCCCCTGGGGCACCTCTGGTCTTTGGCGGTGGAAGAACAATTTTACCTTTTCTGGCCGATTCTTCTGGGATTGGGACTGCGCTGCCTGCCGCGGCGAAAATGGGTTATCAGGGGGACGGTTGCCGTCACTTTAGCTTCGGTCGCGGTGATGGCGCTGATTTATATACCTGGTCACGACCCCAGCCGGGTATATTATGGAACGGATACGCGTGCTTTCGCTTTGCTTGTCGGGGCTGTACTGGCGATGGTATGGCCGGGTGGTCAGATGACTGCAAATCTGTCCGGCAAAAAGAGACTGGCGCTTGATACGGCGGGAAGCATGGGGTTGTTGGTCGTACTATTGATGATAGGAAAGACCAACCAATATCAGACGTTTCTCTATCAGGGTGGGCTCTTGCTTTTCTCTCTCGCGGCGGCCTGCGTTGTGGCCGCCCTGGCCCACCCGGTCAGCTTTCTGGGCAGGATATTCAGTTGGCGCCCTTTGCGCTGGCTGGGGGAGTGCTCCTATGGAATTTACTTATGGCATTACCCTGTCATCGTGCTGACAAGTCCCGCTGTGAATACGGAAGGTCCGGAGCTTTCGCGTGCGCTCTGGCAGATTGCGGCAAGTATTATCCTGGCTGCTCTGTCCCGATACCTGATTGAAGAGCCGATCCGGTACGGATGGCGGAAACGATTTCAGAGGCGGACGCCGGACCTTCAGCAGACGCCGGATCTTCCGCGGCGGCGGCCGTTGGCCCTCAGCGCAAAGCTGTCGGTCAGTATATTACTGGTATTTGTGATATTGTTCGCGACCGCCTATGAGGGTCCGCAAATTTCGGCAAAGGATTTCACGGAGAGCCATACCGCCGGGAAGCAGGCTCAGGCGATTGGAGCGCAAAGCCCCGAGGAGCAGGCTCTGGCGATTGAAACACAGGCGCCTGAAAATCAAACTCAGGCGCCGGGAGAACAAACCCAGGTATCGGAAGAGCAGACTCAGGCGTCGGAAGAACAGGTCCAAACGCCGGAGGAGCAAGTTCAAGTACCGGACGATCAAGCTCAGGCGCCTGAAAAGCAGGTTCAAGAGGACGGAAAAAATGTTTGTGCGGCGGGCAAGGAGGATCTGGAAACTCAGGAGAACAAAATCACAGGCGAAGGAATTACGGCCATCGGAGATTCCCTGATGATCGATGTGGCTCCCGTTTTGGAGGAACGCCTGCCCGGCATTGTCGTCGATGGGCAGATCGGCAGACAGATGCATCAGGCGGCCGACGTCATTGACAGACTCCGGAAAGACGGTAAGCTCGGGGAAACCGTGATTCTTGCATTAGGAACAAACGGTTCATTTACAGAAAAACAATTGACGGATACCCTGGACTCCCTGAAGGGAGCAGGAAAAATCGTGCTGGTGAATACGCGCGTTCCCAAGCCCTGGGAAACGGTGGTGAATGAGACGCTGGCACAGGTTTTGGAGTCTTACCCGAATGTAAAGCTGATAGACTGGTTTTCAGCCAGCAGCGGCCATAACGATTATTTTTATCCGGATGGCGTTCATCTGAACCGGACAGGTGCGGAAGCTTACGGCAAAATAATGGTCGAAGCATTGACATCTGATCAGAACGAAGCACAATAGCCGAGTTATCCTTTTCATTTTCTATAAAAGCCGGTCATACGGCAAAAAACCTCCTCCTTTCGTGATCACCCGGGTCATCCCGGGTGATAT
>DATMXY010000123.1:0-4853 GCA_035561275.1 Anaerovoracaceae bacterium
GTTTAAAAGCGCGACAAGGGCAACGCCTAAAATTTTTCTCATTTTGTCATACCTCACTTTCATGCTTTTTATTCTTTATCATGAATTAACACCGGCCGACAGGTACTCACTTTGTCAGCCGGCGCCGGCGTCATCAGTATAAATCCTGCCCGGCGTTAAATAACTGATCCGCTGGTTCAGAAGCAGAGCCACCAGGGAGTTGACCGTGTTGATCGACTTGGCTGCAAAGGGGTCCAAGGTCATGCCAAACGCAATGGCTCCGAAGAAAATATTGTATAAATAAGAGGCGGAAACGCTTTGCCTGATGCGCCGGTAGGATTTCTGCGAAAGTGAGATCAAATCCGGCAGGCCGGTAAGATCGTCCTCGATCATAATGCAGTCGGAATGAAGTTTGACCTTGTCGCAGGCCGAATTGATAAAGCTTACGCTGACGTCCGCGGCCCGCATGGAGCGAATGTCGTTGATTCCGTCTCCGATCATCATGACCGTGTGGTTTTGTTTGTGACGGTTGATGATCTCTTCCTTTTCCCTATCGCTGCAATTGCTGTAGATCCGGCCGATCCCGAGGACCGACGCGGTATACCGTGCTTTCATTTCATTATCCCCTGTCAGAAGGGAAATGTTTTTAATTCCTTTGTATTTTAATTTCCTGATCAGCTGCGGCGCGTTCGTCCTTATGACGTCCATCAATGAGATCACCCCCGCCAGGGCATTTTCTATCGCCACATAAACAGGAGTTAAAAGCTGTCTTTCCGATTCTTCGTACAGCAGAGCGCCCTTTGAAATGTCAACCCCATATAGGTCCATCAGCTCCCTGTTTCCGATCAACACGCTCCTGTTGTCATATTCCGCCTTGACTCCCTTGGAAGGCAGAAGCACGGAGCTTTGTACCTTCTCGAAATCATACCCGCCAGCCGATTCGTTCTGAAGCGTGACGGAGATCGGATGATAATGATTGACCTCGCATGCCGCGCAGATTTCCAGAAGCTCCCGCTCCGTATACCTGCCGTCAAACGATCTCACCTGAATGATTTTCATATTGCCGTAGGTCAGGGTTCCGGTCTTGTCGAACACGACGTCGTCCACCCGGGTCAAACGCTCTATGACGTTTGGATTTCTCAGGTAAATGTTTTTCCGGTTAAGCAGGGAAATATAATTTTTCAGCCCTGAGCTGAAGGCCGTCCCCGCGGCGGAAGGGCTGAGCACCAGCATGATCGAAATTGCCCCCAGCGCGCTCCCCGTAAAAAGATATTTTATCGCCGCGAGGCCCATGGATACATAAGTAATGTTCTTTGTATATTTTTCTGTTCTTCGGTATATGCCGATATCCTTCAGGGAAATATCCTCTTTAACGCCGGCGTCAGGGATCGCGGTTACTATGACCTCTGCTTCTCCCGACATAAGAATCATGCCGTCGAAAACCTTGCCACCCTTTTCAAGATGAGCCGCGAGAGGCTGGCCGAGGTGGTACAGGCTGTTTACAACCGCTTCGCCCTCCGCTATAACGCCTTCCACTGATATTACCTCGCCGCTGCGGACGAAGATGCGGTCGTTGATCTTCAGGTCATGGACCGGAATCAGTTTTTCAAGGCCATCCCGCAGCAGGCAAGCCATCCCTGACGCGGCTTTGCTGCTCTGCCTTAAAGCCCGCATGCATTTCACGTCCGCCGCATACTTGACATAATCGCTGAGCGCTTTCAGGAGCATCACCAGAACGCCTTTTGCGCTTTCCCTTAATATCGTCAGGGACGCCGCGGCAAGCGCAAGCAACAGATCCGAATCCGCCGGGGCCTTTCTGAGCAGGCGCTTGTAGATCCCTTTTATGAGCGGATATCCGCCGATGATCGTAACAAGGGAAGCGATCTCAAGTACTCTTACGTTTCTGCTCAGCCAGAACTTGCCATACTGGGCCTCTTTGATTTTAAATAAAATATAAAGGATCCCATAGATCACAAACCATCTCTTTGCCTTGTTCCGTCTGGCAACCGCCTGAAAATAATCCTCATGGACCTGCAGGTCCATCCGGTCATTATTCAGGGCCGCTTTAATTGCCGTTTGAACATTTGCGATCAGTACGTCAGGCTCTGTCTTATTCTCATCGTATACGATCAGTACCGTGGCTGTTTTGTCGTTGACCCGGCTGTACTTTACCCCATACAGGCTGTCACAATAAATATTGATGTACCGGGACAGCGCTTTGTCATGATAAAGACAATTGTTCCTGATTCTGATTCTTCCGGGCAGCGTATGAAGTTCGCGCATTTCGTGGCCTCTCATTTTTCCGATGATAATGACGATAATGACGAGACACCGTCTCGTGTTAATCCTTTTGATAGGACAGAACTTTTCTTTTAATAAACAAAATCTGTCCTGCCATGTTGATACCGTAAACAGACAGCGCTCCGACCGGGTTCAGATATCCCAGCGCAGACAGCAGCATTCCCAGAGAATGGACGGCGATGGCGCTGTTTTCACAGCGAACGGTCAGTTCCTTGCAATACCGGCTCAACCCGACCAGCCAGGGTATTTTCTGTATATCTTTACTGTGAACGGCCGCCTCCGTTCTGATCTCCTCTTTCCTGTTTTTATTGTAAACGTACAGCACGAAGCCCTTGGCCGTGTGATAGATTTTTTCCGGCTGCTCTTCGGCCGTGACGATTATGGTATGATCTTGAAAAAAATCCAGCACAGCGACATTGTCATGAAGCCGTACGACGCGTTCAACGCCGAGTTGTCCGGCGATCATACCGATCAATTCATTGTCTTCGTTCACGGCAATGGCAATATCGGTGATTCCGTTTTCTCTGATTCCGAATACAAAATCCGTAATTTTTATATTCAGAAGCTCGTTGATTTTTCCCAATTCCAGAAATTTTCTGAATTCCGGATTGTTCAGATTCCGATAGATCAGATTTTCATTTTCACGCCGGCTGCCCGTAATGAGAGCCGACTCATGGATATAGACCGTTTCGGAGCGCCTCAGCCTTTCCAGGGAGGAAATCTCTTTCAGGTAAATTTTCCGGTTATCCGCCCTGACCGCCGCATAATAGAAAGCAGTCAAAGGAATCGCAAAGATAACCGCAGGAATGGCGAAAATAAGCATGGCAAGAAACTGTCCTGCGACGGATTTCAACAAATACACCGTTAACGCCAAAAAAACGGAAGCAAGGGCAAGCCTTCTTGACAGATGATATTCGCTGTGAAGCAGTCCGATGGGGGAAGTTTTTTTCAGGAACAGCGCCGGGTTCAGCGCCCCTTTGACCGTTCGGGCAAAAGATTTCAGCGCCGGTAACGGAATATCCCCGTTTACGGGTTCATCCATACGGGCCGTTATCTCTTGTTCCGTGATTTTCCGCGCGTCGTAACGGACAAGAAAGTTCCCCGTCCGCCTGTTTGCTGAAACTGAAATAACTCCCGGAAGATCTTCCACGGCGCCGATCATGCTTCGGGCCGCTTTTTGATCCTGCATTGCTGCGGGATGATGAAATCTTACCCTCCCCGGAATGGAGAAAACAACCTTTGACCGGCAAAACATGCTGCCTTTCCTCCCTTATGCTTCGGACGTATCCGTTTCCTCTGTCATCCGGTCTCTTTTCTTTTTATTGTTATAGCTTGCTTCGGCCACGATATCCTCCAGGCCTTCCCTGGCCCCGGAGGCCTTTTCCACCGTATAATCGGTCATGGACATAATGGCGCCGACCGTGCAGACGGCTAATTTTCTCAGCGGATTTTTGATTTTTGACAGGAAGCTTTCCTTTTCCTTCATCATCTTGCCGATTAAATTTTTATCACGATCCTCGGAAATCACGTCGAGTTTGAACATGATCGATTCCATATTGCTGTTGATCTTTTCAAATTGGCCGTTTAAAGCGTTCATATTTTCCTGTATGCCGGTCTGACCGTTTTTCAGCGTCTTCACGTCCTGTGCCAGATCGGTGTATCTTGCCTGCATGTCCTTCAGGTCTTCCTGCATCTTCTTGAACTGTCTTTCACTGACCTGTGTGTCTTCCATATTTTCTCCTCCAAACAGGTTAAGCTTTTTTAAATATTATGAGTTCTTTCATTTTTAATTATGCCAAAAAACAAAAAAACAGGCCGGTTGTACCTGTTTCTTTGCATCTGGAGAGAAAGTCTTCTATATTACTGCCAATACTCTTGTGGTATTTTCATTGAGGTACTGTGACCATTTTGTCATCAGTTCATTCCTTATCTTTGCTTTGAGGTTGATCAATACGCCCTCGATGTGACGATAGGTTTCTTTTTGAAATCGTTTCGTCTGTGAAATATGGTTGTTATCTGAGAGGAGCCTTTCACCGAGCTTTGTTCTGCTGAAAATATAATCCAGGATATTGCTGGAAAAGGCGTCTCCAAGTATCAGAGAAACAGAGCCGGTAATCACATTTTCCGAAATCTTCGTGACCCGGTTCGTGATCCGGTATCTTTCCAGCCGTCTTTTGATCTCCCCCTGATGAAGCTCGAAATCGTCAAGGCTGACTGCCGCGGAATCCGTTTCGGGAACATCGCAGGGAAACTGCAGTTCGCGGCAGATTCTGTCGTTGATCCTTGCCGTCAATTCATCGATCTCACCGGGGGATACCACCATCTCCTCAAATGCTTCTTTTGAGTAACTTGACGGATCCTTTGCCACCATCATAGAAAACACATAGGCCGCCTTCCTGCAGGATTTCATAAAGTTCTCAAGCTCTTCTTCTATATAGTTCAGGCAGATGCTGTCCAGTATCCTTATATTTTCATTGATATAAACCAAATTGTGCATCATTCATTGTCCTCTCTTAAAGCAGCGCTTTTCTATGTATAAGAATACCCCGTCAATGTTAAGCACAAAATAGGAT
>DATMXY010000124.1:0-5966 GCA_035561275.1 Anaerovoracaceae bacterium
GTGTTTCAGTCATGCTTATTATCGATTACGAAACATTAAAGATCGTTGACGCCAATTACGCAGCATGCACCTTTTATAAATACAGCTATCAGGAAATGCTGGAACTGAAACTCACGGATCTCAGCACGATAAAGACAGATCAGATCTATACCCAGATCAACTTGGCGGCTTCCCATATAAAAAACAGTTTCGCTTTCAAACACCGGATCTCCACCGGAGAAATCAAGAATGTCAAGGTCAATTCAGGCCTGATTACGATAAATAATAAGAAGTTTATTCATTCCATCGTTTTTGACGTCTCGGACAACGACGACGCCTTAAAGCCAATCACGCAAATGCAGGTGATCCTTGATAACCTGCCGTTTGTGGCCTGGTTCAAGGACCTCCAGGGGCGGTACATAGCTGTGAACAAATCCTTTGAAGACCAGTACGGCTGTTTAAAGGATAACATCATCGGGAAATACGATTTTGAAATTTTCTCAAAGGCCCAGGCAGACACCTTCCTCTTCGGCGATATCGATATCATCACGAAGCGGAAAAAGGTACGTTTCGAAGAGAAAAACGAAAACGGCAGATGGAATGAGGTCTTTAAAAGTCCGGTTTACAACGATTACGGAAACATCATCGGCACTACTGGCATCTCCAGAGACATTACGGAGAAAAAAATGCAGGAAAAGGCGCTGCATGACGCAGAACGCAGGGAAATGAAGCTCCTTCAGGAAACCATCGAACTGAAGGATAATTTTATTACGATCATAACCCACGAGTTCAAGACGCCCATCGCCATCATCAACGCGGCGATCCAGACCATGGAAATCGTCTGCAAAGACGATATCACGCCGAAAATGAGAAACTACCTCAACAAAGTCAAACAGAACTCACTCCGTCAGCAGAGGCTGGTGGACAACCTTCTCGATATCACGAGGCTGAGAGCCGGACGGATGAAGACAAACTCCAAAAATGTGGAGATCGTATCCTTTACGAAAGAAATTGTGGATTCCGTGAAGATCTACGCCGACCAGAAATCTTTGCGTCTGGCCTTTCAATCTGCCTGTGACCGCGTCGTAGTCTCAACGGACATCGAGAAATATGAACGGATCCTGCTGAACCTTCTTTCCAACGCCATCAAATTCACACCCCAGGACAAAAGCATCAATGTCATTCTGTACAAACAGGGGACCTGGTTGAAAATCGATATCAAGGACCGGGGCATCGGCATACCGGATGATAAAAAAGTCATTATTTTTGAACGCTTCGGCCAGGCTGATACATCTCTGACGCGGCAGGCCGAGGGAACGGGGATAGGACTCTATCTGGTCAAACTGCTGGTGGACAGCCTTGACGGAACCATACACGTCACCAGCGAAGAGGGCTATGGCTCCACATTCTCCATTGCGCTTCCGATCCAGAAAGACGACTCTCTGAACCCGCACACCATCAATGAAAACAAGATTATGCAGGCCGCTTCACTGGAATTTTCAGATATCATTCTGTAAGTCACAGTGGCGATGTCCGAGGCTTATTCTCTACACCGTTCGGCAAATTAATTCAAAATTTAGTTTCTGCGTCGTACATTTTTACATTATCCGTCGAATTCGATTAAAAATTGTCTGATTTATGCGGGATTCACCCATTTTCTTCCTTATTAATATTGACAGCAACCAGTAGAAAGCATATGATATATAGTATCCAAACCGGAAATTGTCGCAATATATTGTATTTTCGAACAAAAGCGCCGGTTGACAACCGTGCTGTATTTTGTCAACCGATACTTACGATTCCGAGTAATCCTGGGGGGTAATGAACTGTGCTGAAACAAATCATCAAACGTGACCGTTCTATTGTTCTTTTCAAAAAAGAAAAGATTGTACTGGCAATATTTAAGGCAGCAAAAGCAGTAGGTGGAAATGACTTCTCAACCTCTGAAAGATTGGCCGACGAAGCCATTAGAATGGCTGAGGAACGCTATCCTGACGGCATCGCCGACGTGGAAGGCATTCAGGACATCGTTGAAAAGGTCCTGATCGAAAACGGGCATGCAAAAACAGCGAAAGCATATATCCTTTACCGTGAAAAAAGGCGTTCAGCCCGGGAATCCAACGCCCTGATCGGTGCGACCATCAACATGTTCACCGAATACCTCAACGATGCGGACTGGCAGGTCAATGAAAACGCGAACACTCAGAAATCCATCAACGGCCTGAACAATTACGTACGGGAGGCGTTCACCCAGAATTACTGGCTCCATGAAATCTATTCCGACGACATCAGGGAAGCCCACATGTCGGGGGATATCCATATCCATGACCTTGGATTTTTCGGCCCTTACTGCGCCGGCTGGGACCTGCGTCAGATCCTGATGAACGGTTTCGGCGGCGTGCCCGGCAAGGTGGAATCCAAGGCTCCGAAACATCTCCGTACATTTCTCGGACAAATTGTAAACTCCACGTTCACAACGCAGGGGGAAACCGCCGGGGCGCAGGCGTGGTCCTCTTTTGATACTTATTGCGCGCCCTTTATTTATTATGACAATCTCGATTACAAGACCGTAAAGCAGGCGCTGCAGGAATTCATCTTCAACCTGAACGTACCGACCCGGGTCGGATTCCAGTGCCCGTTCTCCAATCTCACTTTCGACCTTGTGCCTCCCAGCACGTTAAGGAACGAATATGCCATCGTCGGCGGCCGGATCATGGACAAGACCTATGGGGAATTCCAGAAAGAGATGGACCTCTTCAATATGGCCTACTGTGACGTTATGATGGAGGGGGATTCCAAAGGACGAGTGTTTACGTTCCCCATTCCCACCATCAATGTGACCAAAGATTTTGACTGGAACAGCCCCGTCGTCGAAAAGATCATGGAGATCACCTGCAAATACGGCGTTCCTTACTTTTCAAACTATATCAACTCGGACCTGTCGCCGGAGGACGCCCTCTCCATGTGCTGCCGTCTCAGGCTGGATACCAGCGAGCTGAGAAAGCGCGGAGGCGGGCTGTTTGGATCCAACCCGCTGACCGGTTCCATCGGAGTCGTCACCGTCAATCTTCCGCGGCTTGCCTATATTTCATCCAGCGAATCGGAATTCCGGACCAGGCTGTGGCAGCAGATGAACATCGCGCGTAACAGCCTGGAAATCAAGCGGAAAGTCATAGAAGAGCAGACCGACCGGGGCCTTTATCCCTATTCGGCGAATTTCCTTTCCGGGGTCAAGGCACAGGCCGGCGGTTATTGGTACAACCATTTCAACACCATCGGTCTCATCGGCATGAACGAGGCGTGCCAGAATCTCCTGGGCCCCGAGTCCGACCTGACGACGTCGGAGGGACAGGGATTTGCCATCCGAACCCTCGTTTACATGCGGGACGTCATCAAGGACATCCAGGAGGAAACCGGTAATTACTATAACCTGGAAGCCACACCGGCGGAAGGCACCAGCTACCGCCTGGCCCAGAAGGATAAGAAGAAATATCCCAACATTATCACCGCCGGGAGCAAGTCGCCTTATTATACCAACTCCTCGCAGCTTCCGGTGGGCTATACCGACGATATCTTTGAGACGCTGGACCTGCAGGATGAGCTCCAGTCCCTCTATACGGGCGGAACGGTGCTTCATCTGTATCTGGGTGAGGAGATCAAGGAAGTCAGCGCGGCGAAGCGTTTGATCCGCAAGGCATTCACCAACTACAAGCTGCCGTATATCTCCCTGACCCCGACCTTCTCTATCTGCAACAGTCACGGGTACATATCGGGCGAGCACTATTCCTGCCCGATATGTGGCGAGTCCGCCGAGGTCTGGAGCCGTGTCGTGGGATATCTGAGGCCGGTGCAGAATTTCAATAAAGGCAAGCGAGAAGAGTATGAGCAGCGCGTGAAGTATGTAATGAAGGATGAGTCGCTTTACGCTGTGAAGGAGTAGGCTTCCAATGAATATTTCCGGCATCGTCAAGAGTTCTCTCATCGACTATCCAGGTCTGGTTTCCTGCGTATTGTTTGTGCCGGGCTGTAATTATAACTGCTTTTTCTGCCACAACCGATCCCTTATAGACGGAACCCACATCCTGCTGTCGCCCCGGTATGTGGAGGATTTCCTGCAGAAACGGGCGGACCTCCTTGACGGCGCGGTCATTTCCGGTGGAGAACCGACGCTGCAAAACGACCTTATCCCGTTTATGGGGACCCTCAAGAGCTTTGGCTACCGAGTCAAGCTGGATACCAACGGCTCCCGTCCGGAGATCGTCGAGGAGATCCTCAGGCTGGGCCTGTGCAACTATATCGCGGTGGATTACAAGGCTCCCGCGGAGCATTATCCGAATATCTGCGGGAAGGGGACCGACGCAAAACAGGTGATCAGGACCATACAACTGCTTACCGAAAGCAACGTCCCCTTTGAAGTGAGGACCACCGTGATCCCTCAGCTGGGCGGCGAGGAACTGATGGAGATGGCAAAGGAGATCCCCTCGGTGCCGCGTTACGTGCTGAACCGTTACAAAGTACCCGATAAATATCTGCCGGAGGATGAGGAAAGGATCCGGGAAAGGCCCTGGTCTTCGGAAGAAATGCAGAACCTGGCCAGCCGGGTGGTCGCCTGGCAGCCTAATATAACGATATAGAAACGATACAGATGTGTGATCTTATATAGAAAACTGTTCAACGCCCGCCACGGAGGTTTCCTGGCGGGTTGTTGTTTGTGGGGACGGCATGATGTACTGTGCCTGCCGGGTGTGTTCCCTTGAAAACCGCCGTATGATTATGTCTACAAACAAGACCGTGCCTCATATATATATTATATTAAATTAAATTAATTGGAGGCGATGAAACTATGCTGGAAGATTTTATACTGGAATCGATTATGAACACCCCGGCGGCAAGCCGCTCCATGACCCTGACGGGCCAGGGCCGCGTTACGGCGGAACCGGATATTGCCGTCATCCGGCTGGGTGTGGAACTAACGGGAGAAGATCTGGCGGCGGTTCAGTCGGAAAACGCAGCGCGCAGCCAGGCGGTTCTGGACGCCCTGCAGCAGCTGGGGATCACGGACATCAGAACATTTCAGTATAACATAGACAGGAATTACGAATATGATGGCGGCACTCCCGTGGAGCGGGGATTTACCGTCCGCAATATTTTTGAGATCAGGCTTGACGATCCCGCGCTGGCCGGAACTGTGATCGACGCGGCGGTGGATGCAGGCGCCAATGTAACGGACCTGATCTCCTTCGAGGTGTCCGATCCGGGATATTATTATCAGCAGGCCCTGAACCTGGCTGTCGTGGACGCAATAAAAAAAGCCGCTTCCATCTCAGATGAACTGCGGGTCGACATTGATCCTGTTCCAAACAGTATCATCGAAAACAGTTCCATACCCGGACCGGCTCAGCTGTTTCGGCGGGAACCAGCCGCTACGCCTACCGTTCCGGGTAATGTAACCATTGAAGCGAATATCACTGCGGAATTTATATATTAGCGAATTATTCCGCTTTCTTTTCTTCCGTTTTCTTTGTGCTGATCTTGACCAGCCATACCGCAATGATTTCGGATAAGTAACCCAGGAGCGCCCCGGCGATCAGCGATAACGCCGCCGCCCTGTAATCCAGATTGGCTCCGAAGGTGGTCGCACAGCCTGCAAAGGATCCGGGAATGAAGGCGAGCAAGCTGATATGGGCCTGGGCGCACATAAAGAACGCCCCGATGACAACAGCTACCCCCAGTGCCAGCGGAAAGCTTCCCATCAAGCCTGCCAGCAGGACGATGATCCATGCCCAGAATACTCCGGATAAATTGGCGAGCAGTGTCTTTTTCAAGCCTTCAACCTTGCCGCCGGCCGCATAGAAGCACGCCCAGGAGACAAATCCCGCCCAGGTCAGCAGTCCGAGAAGTCCGCACCACTGGGCATAGATTCCTGCGAGAACACCGACACTAATACCTGCCGCTACAAAAAAACTCATAATAAATACCTCCTAATC
>DATMXY010000125.1:0-2724 GCA_035561275.1 Anaerovoracaceae bacterium
GTTATCCGGCGTGAAGCCAGCACTTACAGAAGGTTTGATTTTCTTTGTTCGATCTGCGTTTACAAAAAACGGACTGTAGCGAAGAATGCCGCGGTCCGTTCTTTTCATCTTGTTAATAAGCATAACCCTAGTTCCACTCCAGAGTTCAAAAAATTTTTTGACATTTAACAAACGAAATTGTTATTAAAAGGAAGGACGTGGATATTCCAGAATGCTGAAGTATAAGATTGGTGAAGTCTCAAAACTGCTGGGAATCTCGATTGACACGCTGCGTTATTATGAGACCTGCGGAATCGTGAAGCCGCATAGAAACGAGGAAACCGGCTATCGTTATTACGATGCCTGGGATCTGAATTTTTTGCTGGATAGCAAGAGATACCGAAGCTTCGGATTTCCTCTGTCTACCGTGGAAATGTCCATGAGGGAGGATAATCTGGTTCAACTGTCGGACCACTGCGTCCAGCAGGAGCGTGAGCTTTTGGAGAAGATCAACCATTATCAGATGGTACTTCAGGCTTTGGCTCTGTACCGCCATCGGCTTAATCATCTGCCTGAAGAATTGGGCAAGTATCGTATTGAAGAACGGTCGCAATTGATCTATCTCCGCCATCGGTTCAAAAACGAATTTTATTGCAGCGCTTGTACCGCCCCCCTGTTCAAGCAGTGGGTGGAGCTCATGCCTTTTATCGATCACACCTTTGAAATCCCTTTTGACGCCCTGTACACAGAAGTAAGTGAAGAGAACGGCAGATATTATTGGGGGTTTTCCATGCCGCCTCAGGACGCGATCCGGTTCGGCGTCAAGCTGGCTCCTCCCATGGAGCTCATCCCCAGGAGGAAGTGCTATTATACGGTTTTTACCGCAGGCGATAAAGGAAGCTTCCTTACCGATTTCCGGAAACAAGTTCTAGAACCGTTGGACGAGCGGGAGTATCGCGCGTGCGGGGATCCGATCGGACACCTCATATGCCGCATCCATGAAGACGTCAGGTTTATTCGCTATTTTGAGGTGTGGGTGCCAGTTGAATAAAAGCCGAAAAATTATTTTAAAGAATAAGGATTGACTCTGGTGGAACTGGAAGGTTTAAAGTGAAATCAGATATTATTAAATCGATTTTGAAGGAGGAACAAACATATGATCCATGATCTGACGATCACGATGGATGAAAACACCCTGCCGTTTCCCGACAGCGGCGATCCTCATATGACCTGGACGCACTTAGTGGACCATAACGGCTACAAGTGTCAGGTCAGCCTGTTTTCCATGGTCACCCACATCGGCACTCATGCCGACGCTCCGCTGCACTTCATCAAACAGGGAAAAACGACCGATCAGATTGATCTTGCCAGCTACTGCGGCAACGCGGTCTGTTTGGAAATGACGGATCCGGGAAGCGGCGACGAAATCGACATCAATGAAATGATGGCAAAAAACAGAGACTTGATTAAGCCCGGCGATATCATCATTTTATATACCGGCTGGGAGGATAAAGTCGGTACGCCCGAATATTTCGATTATAAAAATTTTGCGGAGAATACCGGCGCGATTCTGGAAAAATACGAAGCCTGCGGAATCGGATTCGACATGCCCTCCATTGACAGAAATGGACTTGCTCATCAAGCGGTTCTGGAACGGGGCATGGGGATTATTGAATCCCTGGTGAACCTGAAACCCCTGGTGGGCAAGCGCTTCTATTTCAGCGCCGTACCTCTCAAGTTCAGAGACGGCGATGGCAGCCCGGTTCGCGCCTACGCGGTAACCAGCGATTGAGCTTACCTCAAATTTCTTTGCCGGCTCCATGTTTTAAATACCACTTTTCGCTCAAAGCACAGACGGATTGCTGTCACAAGGCGCCCTGCTCCTTTTATTGGCGGCAATCCGTCATGCTGTCAGTCAGATATGAGTTGTATATACTTATTAACGTTCAATATATTTCAGTATGATGCGGTAGGATTCCAGAAGGGATTCATACGATGGCGCAGATTCCTCGAATATGTCGGAGAGCACCTTCCAGAGCCTGTTCTGGGGATGGGAGTAATAGAAGCCGAATTCCCTCGACTTCGGCGACGGCATGGTACCCAGGATCAGTATTTTGGAATCCCGGTCGTATACGGGCTCAAATTCGTGTTTAACACTCCTGGCAAGCGCCTTAAACATTGGTCTTCCAGTTTTCAAAAATAACCTGCGCCTCTTTCAGGAATTCTCCCGGTATCGTAATGGTATCCGTGGTTTCTGTTTTATAGTCCGCCGTGATGGGGAACGGATTGCAGCCACCCTTGGTGACCTCAACATCATCCATTCCGAAACTGTTGCCGCAGTTCTGGCATACCAGGAGATCGCCCTCCTGCTCATAATACCCTTTTCCGGAGCTGTAGCACACCTGACATGTATTAAACGCTGTGCGGATCGTGCCGTCCGACGCCTTGACCGCGATGATCTCCATATCGAAATCCGGTCCATCGTAAGCAATAAACGACGGCTCTTCCGTAATATCAGCAACCTGGATCACCAGATCTCCGCCCCCCGCAGCTTCTTTCGGCGCTTCGCTCGCAATCTCCTGTTCGCTGCCGGCCGCTTGATCCCCGCCGCCCGGCAGTGGCAGCAGCCCGGCGTACGCCGCGCCGACGATCGCAAATACGGCGATTACAATGATGATCAATATGTTCCTGCCCCTGTCCGCATTGCTGGTCTTGTTCCTTTTTATGTTTTTGCTCATAGTTCTC
>DATMXY010000126.1:0-2591 GCA_035561275.1 Anaerovoracaceae bacterium
CAAAAGATCTGTTAAAAAAATTCGATCTCAATATAAATGTAAACCAAAGAATCGAAAGGCTGACGGTAGGGCAGCAGCAGATGGTTGAAATCGCCAAAGCCTACGGTGCCAACACCTGGGTCATGATCATGGATGAGCCGACGTCGGCCATTTCAGAATCGGACAAAAATAAGCTGTTCGATATGATCAGAGAGCTGAAGGAAAAAAATGTCGCCATCATCTACATCTCCCACAGGATGAACGAAATCTTTGAGATCGCCGATGAAATCACGATACTGCGTGACGGCCGGCATGTGATCACGGGACCCATCGAAGAGTTCGACGAAAACAGGGTCATCGTGAATATGGTGGGCCGGGATATCGGCGATGTGTTCAAGCGCGAGAGATCTGAAAAGGGCAAAGTCGTCCTGGAGGTGAAAAACCTGGCCCGGAGGAAGGTCTTCGAACCCATCAGCTTTACGGTGCGGGAAGGAGAAGTCCTGGGCTTCAGCGGGCTCATCGGCGCCGGGAGGACCGAGATCATGCGCTGTATCTTCGGGCTCGATAAATATGACCAGGGCGAGACTTGGTTAACGGGAGAAAAAGTCAGGATAAAATCCCCCGATGACGCCATTCGGGCGGGGATCCTTCTGGTATCGGAAGACCGGAGAAGGGAAGGGATCATCCCCAATATGGTGATCCGCGAAAATATCACGCTGGCGTCGCTTCCTTTTATCAATAAACTGGGATTTATCAACAAGGATGAAGATATCGCCATTTCCGACAAGTATATTGAAAGGCTGAAAATAAGAACGCCCTCCGCGGAACAGCTGATCTCCAACCTGTCGGGAGGCAATCAGCAAAAGGTATGCCTTGCGAAATGGCTGAACCTCAATCCGAAGATCATTATCATGGATGAGCCGACACGCGGTATCGACGTAGGGGCAAAGGCCGAAATACACAAACTGATTGAAATGCTGACCAAGCAGGGGATCGCCGTTATTATGATTTCTTCTGAAATGCCTGAAATCATGGGAGTTTCCGACAGGATCATCGTGCTGCATGAAGGTAAGGTCACCGGCGAATTCGCTTGCGATGAGTCTCTGACACAGGAGATGCTGATGAAGAGCGCAGCGGGGATTTGACCGCAATTGTAAGGTGCGGACGACGGCGTCCGAACAAATCGATTTGAAAGGAGAGCAATCGTTGTATAAACTGGGCCATAACACTGCGATTCAGATAAAAAACATTCCTGAACTTGACCCGGGTTTTATACCTGTGGAAGCATTGATCAGAGCATTTGAAAAGACAGCGGCGAAGCGGATTGCCATAGCAGTCGCCGGCGGGGATATCACCTGGCGCTGCGATACCGCGATCCATGGCACTCCCGAAATGGAAGAGGCAGACGCCTGGTATGCGGAAGTCATCGTAAAATTTTTGCTGTGGTCAAAGGGAGGCAATAAGATCTCGATCTGCGGCGACAGCCGGATCGCGGATCATATTAAAAAAATATATAGCTTCAACGGGAGGAGGAGCTTTGATTACCGCTTCATGAGCCGCGTCTATGAATCGGAATTCCAGGTCTTTTCGCTGCCTCTTTCCGAGGCGCCGGAGCCAAAGGAGTCTTCTCAGAATATCGGAAGGCATCTTTCCGGCTGCCGTATCGGCTTTGACGCCGGGGGCTCCGACAGAAAGGTTTCCGCCGTAATAGACGGAGAAAGCGTATATTCTGAAGAAGTGGTATGGTTTCCTAAGAAGGAAGAAAACCCGGAATACCATTATAATGAAATTCTGAACGCATTTAAAACGGCAGCTTCTAAAATGCCGCGGGTGGACGCCATCGGAGTAAGCTCCGCAGGAATTTATATCGGAAATAAAACAAAGGTCGCATCCCTTTTTCTTAAAGTTCCGGAGAATATATTCGATAAAAAAGTTAAGGATATCTACGAGAGAGCGGCCAGGGAGATCGGAGAGGATATCCCCCTTGTCGTCGCAAACGACGGCGATGTGACCGCGTTGGCAGGTTCGATGAGTTTAAACGCAAACCGCATTCTTGGCATTGCCATGGGAACCAGCCAGGCGGCGGGCTATATCGACTGCGACGGAAGGATAACGGGGTGGCTGAACGAATTGGCATTTGCGCCTGTGGATCTCCAGGAAGACTCGGCACTGGATGAATGGTCCGGGGATCACGGGGCCGGCAGCCAATATTTTTCCCAGGATGCGGTCGTCAGGCTCGCGCGTAAGGCTGGGCTGCAAATAGATGAAAAGTTATCCCATGCAGACAAGCTAAAGGCCGTACAGGGTTTTATGGAAGAAGACGGTCCGGCCGCCGCCGCCGTTTACAGAAGCATCGGTACATATCTCGGCCATACGGTACCTCTATATGACAGATTTTATGATATTGAGCACATCCTGCTTATGGGCCGGGTAACTTCCGGCAAAGGCGGCGCCATTATCGTTGAAATAGCCCAAAATGTATTGAAAGATGAGTATCCGGACATCTTTGCCAGGATCAAGCTGAGCCTTCCGGACGAGAAAAGCAGGAGAGTGGGTCAAAGCATCGCGGCGGCCAGCCTTCCACCGATTAAAGAAGTAAAATACTCTAAAGG
>DATMXY010000127.1:0-6280 GCA_035561275.1 Anaerovoracaceae bacterium
GACAGATAAAGAGGTGTATTAGGGATGAAAAAAGTAACCGCATTGATCGGGAGCCCCCGAAAACAGGCAACATACGAGGCTGTCCTGGAATTTGAGAAAAATTTAAAGTCTTATGGGGAAATGGACTTTGAGATAGTATTCTTAAAAGACTATCGCATTGAATACTGCAGAGGCTGCTGCAACTGCTTCAGAAAAGGAGAGGCGCATTGCCCCATACAGGATGACAGGGATTTACTCCTTGAAAAGATGGAACGCTCCGATGGGGTCATCTTCGCGACCCCCAATTATTCATTTCAGGTTTCAGCGCCGATGAAGACTTTAATGGACCGGCTTGCCTTTATATTGCACCGGCCGCGTTTTTTCGGCAAGACTTTCACGTCCGTAGTCACCCAGGGAATCATTGGAGGGAATGCGATCGAAAAGTATCTTGGAAGCGTGGGGAAAAACTATGGATTCAAAGTTACAAAAGGCTGCGTACTCAATTCTTTGGAACCGGTCACGGATGATACCCGCAGAAAAAACACGCTTAAAATCAAAAAGGCCTCTCAACAGTTTTACAGAGAGATGATGCGTTCCGGTATCCCGGTTCCGTCATTTTTCCGTCTGCTGATATTCCGGATGGCCAGAACGTCCATAAAGTCAATGCTAAATGATAATGATTACGATTTCCGGCACTTTAAAGAAAAAGGCTGGTTTGAATCCGATTATTACTATGATACCCAAATAGGGCCGCTGAAAAAGATCACGGGAAATATGTTCGATTTTTTAGGGGGCCTGATGTTCAGGCATGCATAAACCAAATCAAAAGATGAAGGAGATAACCGGTATGATGGATAAAAAGGCGAAGATACTCAGGTGCGGAAAGGAACTTTTCAGCTCGAAAGGGTTTAAAGATACAAATATAGCGGAAATAACAAAGCTGGCAGGCATGGCGACCGGTACGTTCTATAATTATTATCCGTCAAAGGATAAACTGTTTATGGAGATTTTTATTGAAGAAAACGTGAAGCTGAAGAAGAATATTACGAAATCCCTGAATCTGGAAAACAGTCCCCTGGATGTCATGAAGGAAATCAGTGCGAGAAACCTCCAGGGCATGTACGCAAATCCCATACTGAAGGAGTGGTACAATAAAGAGGTGTTCAACAGGTTGGAACAGAGTTTTCGTGAAGAAAAAGGGATTGAATATGTGGATTTTCTGTATGACGATTTTACGGAAATCGTGAAAAATTGGCAGTCGGACGGAAAGATGAGAAACGATATCGGCGCGGATATGATCATGGCGATTTTCAGCTGTCTGGTGCATGTTGAACTGCATAAGGATGAGATCGGGCTGAAATATTTCCCGGATGTTATCGAGCATCTGGCTGAATTTACAATGAAAGGTCTGACTGACCGACCGATCAAGCCGGCTGAATAACGAAACGCGTTTCCTGAGGCAGTAACCGGCCTCGGGAAGCGCGTTTTTAATGTGTTGATGTCTAATATATTGGCGTCTAATGTATTGACGTCACTTATCTTCCCTGAGCCGCAGCACGACGGCAGGGTCGTAGACGGAATTTATTTTTGAGGCATAGGAGTCCTTGTTTTCAATATCCCGATCCAACACAAAATGAATATCGAGAAGACCTTCCGACTGATACCCGGTTTTCAGATAATTCATTTCCGACAGCGCCTGACTCCAGCCCTCCAGCCATGTATTCAGCTCCTGTTTCTGCAGGTCGGTGCCGTCAACGTGGATAAGCAGGTCGATGTCGCTGTTCAGCCGCGCAGTGCAGGTGCTTGTGCTTCCGAAAAGATAAATCCCCTTAACCCCAAACGCCTCCATATCGATCAGGGACGAAATCTTTTCCGCCATGTAATGACGCCATTTCCAGCCGTCGCTGTCCTGGGCGGCCGTGGCCGGTTCATCCTCGTCGCGATAGGGGATCCACTGCTTTTTGTCAGGCTTTTGCGACTGCTCAAGATAAGCGACCGCTTTTCCCAGTTCGGCGTTCATAAGCACAACCAGTTCCTTTTTAAAATAGTTTTCCGGTATGCTGATCACCTTGATCACATGGGAAAGGTCGGCGTAGGCCGGCAAAAGGGCTTCCAGCGAATTTGTATTCTTATGGAAAAATCCCGACTGAAAAATGATCCCGTCGTCTTCCGGATAAAGGGGCAGATATTTGATATTTGCCTCCACAAGATCCTGGAAAAAATGAGTTCCAAAGGAGAGCTCCGGCAGATGCTTCGATTTCTTTTTCGCGATTTCTATGAGCATAGAGGTATTATTGATATCGGAATAGGTTACCCGCACGCCAAGCTTGATATCGCCGCGGCTTCCCCAGCGCCCGGGACCCATCAGGATGAAGCTTTTCCGGTACAGGATCCGGTTCAGTTCGCTGACGGCGTTTCCGACTCTTGCCAGATCCTGGTGGTCTTCCAGTCTGCCGTATTCTTCAGGATCCACATATACCACGGTTTTTATGCCGGTGACCTTTCCGTTGGAGATGTATTTGGATGCGGTAAAGATCGTACTCTGCGCCGGTATCTCCGCGGGTATGGCGGCGGGAAGGCTTTCTCTGCCGCCGCTTTGCGGGCGGCACTGCAGAATATACACGTATTGCCCGTCGCTTGCAAACTCGACGTCAACAGGAAATCCCAGCTTTTCCTCCAGCAGGGACATGATCGTCTTAAGCTGCGAAACCACAGGCGTTTTGTTGATCAGCCCGTCAAAGGTGACGATTACGTTGTCACAGTCCGGATCGGCGATGAATTTATTGTATTCTGTGACCAGATCATATTTCAGGAATGACGCCACATGGTTCAGGCAGGGGATACCGACTCCGTAATCCCTGATGAGATCCCGTATGGATATGGTTACAAACATGTTGTTCTCCGTATCGAGGACGTCTATCATCTGCGGCGAATATTTCTGCATTTCCTGGGGGATGTGATTTACGCGAAGCCGCGGCTGGCCCGGTGAAATCAGAACCGGAAAGTCATCCCCGACCCGGTCGACGGCGCGGGTCCCGAGGCCCATGACCATGCGCAGCAGCCCGTCCTCCCGCCGGATGCGGGGCGACCACAGGAATTCGTTGCTGCTGAAGCCGACTCCCGCGTAAAGCGGAAAAAAGTAAGGTCCGATCCTGCGCCCTACGACCTCCTGGATCATCACGCCCATCTGCTCGGAGTAATCCAGCAGGCCGTGTTCTTTCCGGTATTGGATGGAATCGGGGCTGAACATGGAGGAATAAACCTCCAGAATCCCGTCGATGAGACTCTTGAGCCGTTCCGTTTTTGTCCCCGTATTCGTTAAAAACAGGCTTTTATATTTCCCCGAAAAGGTTGTGTTCCTTTGATCCTCCAGCAAACTGGAGGAACGGATGATCAGCGGTTTATCTTCGCTCTGGTCGAGGATCTGATTCAGCTCGCTCAGGATATAAGGGGATAAGTGCCCGCTTTTTATGGAATGGACGATATTTGGGTAGCTGATACGTATTTCAAGGATATCGCGGTATTTGTGCTCATTCAATTCATCCAGATGATTGTCGTGGGAGAAGGCCTCAAGCTCGTCGGCGGCAATATACCAGGTCTTTACCATCCTTATGTTGCTGAAGGCCGGGTCGCTTTCGATATGGGATTTGATGATCTTATTGGCAAGGAAAAATCCCGTGGCTTTCCCGCCTACCTTGCCGGAGCTTCTGGGGGAACAGATAATACCGTCCAGCAGTTCGCAGAAATCCCCGACGCACAGATGCTTTCTCGCGCTTTCGATCATCCTTGTATTATCGGTCAAAAATCTTCTGACCAGTTCGACGATGAGCCAGCGCTTCGTCGCCTTGCTTGCCATATCGGTGGTTTTAACCGCTTTCAGGTACTGGTTCAGCGCTTTGGAAATATCCTTGACGTCGGAATCTTTTTTGTCTACAAGTTTGATCAGCTCATAGGTCTTCCCCTGATAGATCCACAGGTTGATGGAATCGAAGATCTGTGCGTTGTCGAAACAGGCGGACGCGGCACGGAAGACGCAGGCGCTCAGATACGTTACATCGATTGCGGGCAGGTCTTCGCTGCGGGAGAAGTTGATCTCACCCTGAAAATCGTGTTCGATCCAGTTCATCTCCTTAAAAATATCCCGGATACAGGCCGGATCGTTTTTCGCCAGTAGAGCAAGCATTCTTTCGCAGACATAAAGCAGCATACTGTGGTCCGTATGGAGGAGAAATCGCAGGATCGCTTCCCAATTCCGCCTCGATTCAACCGCCGCCAGTTCCTCGTGAAAGACGCGCGTGGCGATTTTATTGGCTACTGCCGCCAGTAATTTTTCCTCTTCCTCTAAAAAGGAAACAAAGGACGCTTTTTTAGGGTCTTCCGTATATACCGCCCTGATATAACCCCTCGCCCTGCCGTCGACGACGATTTCGGCCCGGATTTCGTCCGCAGGGATTTCGGGAAGGGACTTTACCGAATAGGATTCCTTATCCAGAAAAATCAGAACGGAGCAGGCTTTTATATTACAAAAACCCTTCGGCAGAATCCTGCAGACCTCAGTCAGGACCAGCGGCAGGGAATCTCCGGTCAACGCCTCGTCGACCCTGTATAACGTTTCCAGCTCTTTTGCGCGCTCTTTCAGAGGATCAACGGAAAAAGGCTTTATTTCTTCTGGCATATTGTCCTCCCAGTCTCGTCACGAAGGTTGATACGGCTGGGCTGGTCAGACCCAGCCGCGAAGCCTGATGGCTTCCGCCACCCGGTTGATGGCGATCACATACGCAGCTTCTCTCATATATAGATTTCGTTCACGGGAAAGCTTATAAACGGCCCGGAAAGCGAACGTCATCTTTTCATCCAGCTTCTCCAGGACTTCTTCCCTGGTCCAGAAATAATTGTTGTTGCACTGAACCTGCTCAAAGTAGCTGCAGGTTACGCCGCCCGCATTGGCAAGGAAATCCGGCACGAGGAAAATGTTCCTTTCCTGGATCAGAGCGTCGCAATCCGGTGATGTGGGGCCGTTGGCTCCTTCGCAGATCACTTTGACGGTTTTGCTCACCTTTGCGAAGCTTGCAGGCGTGATCTGATTTTCCAGAGCGCACGGAAGCAGGATATCGACGTCCTGTGCGATCCATTCATCGCCGTCCAGGACTTCATAGCCCAGCTCTTTCGCCTTGAGCCTGTTGATGGTGCCGAAGGAATCCTTGATGGAAGCCATTTTTTCAATGTCAAAGCCCGCGGTGTTCCGGAATGTATAGGCCTTGCCGTCATGCTGGTCCCAACAGGAGATCGCAGTGATGCGCCCGCCCATCTGCGTGTAGAGGCGGGCGGCGTATTCCGCTACGTTTCCGAAACCCTGCAGGCTTGCAGTCGTGTTTTTGGGATCGATCTGTAATTCTTTCAATGCTTCCCTCAGCGTATAGATCATACCGTAGCCTGTTGCTTCCGTACGGCCGAGGGAGCCTCCCATGCCGACGGGTTTTCCGGTGATCATCCCGGGATAGTGGCCGCCGTGGATCGTTTCATATTCGTCAAGCATCCATAGCATATGCTGGCCGGTGGTCATGACGTCCGGAGCGGGGATATCCTGAACCGGTCCCAACAGACCGCCAAGCTGCCTTACATATCCCCGGCAGAGCCGTTCCTGTTCGCCTTTTGAAAGATTATGCGGATCACAGATGACGCCGCCTTTCCCTCCGCCCAGCGGAATATCAACGACGGCGCATTTCCAGGTCATCCACATGGACAATGCCCTTACGGTATCGGCAGTTTCCTGCGGGTGAAAGCGAATTCCTCCCTTTGCCGGCCCGCGGGCAGCATTGTGCTGGATTCTGTAGCCGTTGAAAACTTTTGTGGAACCGTCGTCCATCCTTACCGGTATCGTGAAATGGATCTCACGGCTCGGCTGTCTTAACAGCTGGCGGACCGACGGGTCCAGATCGATGATATCCGCAACATGGTCAAATTGTAATTGCGCTGCCGCATAAGGATTATATCCTCCCTGTGTCATTCTAAAACCTCCCTAAATTTTACTGCGGAATTCCTCGATCACATCATATTCTAATTAAAATGTCCATGTCAACACGAAAAAATAAGTTTAAATGTTCCGACAATTCCGGGCTGTAAGGAATTGTAAGAGGGCGCCGGACGGCCGGAATGCATTATATTGTATACAGAAAGAAGCGATTTCGTAAAACCTTGATTTTTAAGGATAAGCACTCTTTATTGCTCAACCGGGTTATGAAAGCGCACCTCTGAAAAGCAGAAAACGACTTACATAAAATGTAAGATATGTCGTTTATGG
>DATMXY010000128.1:0-2717 GCA_035561275.1 Anaerovoracaceae bacterium
TTGATCGACGGCTTATTGGCAAATTGCACATGGCTATTCAAATCGAACAGGTCGGTTTGAACGTCGGCCCAGATGGCGGAAAGAGACAGAGTCCGGGAAAGGGGAACAGCAAACATTGAACAGAGTTTTTAAAAACCTGGGAATATATATTGTAATCTTCGGTCTGGTGTTGGCAATGGCCTGGTTCTATCAGGGAACGCCGGAGGAAGAAGTTAAGGAGGTTGATTACTCAACATTCGCAGCGCATTTAAAAAATGAAGGGGTCGAGGAACTGACGATCAATGACCGCACCATGACGGGCACACTGAAAAACGGCGACAAGATCATCACCTATGCCCCGTCCATTTTAGATATCAATATGCTGAACGAAGAATATATCTTCCCGCAAATGGAAGAAGGCAAAATTACGGTCAAGAGCGACGAGCCAAAGACGACGCCGTGGATCGTTACGCTTCTGCCGACGCTGATCATGGTCGCCATACTCATCGTCTTCTGGTTTGTATTCATGAATCAGGGGCAGGGCGGAGGCGGCAAAGTCATGTCCTTCGGGAAAAGCAGGGCAAAGCTGCATAAGGATGACGATCTGAAAAAGATCACCTTTGCCGACGTGGCAGGCCTTGACGAAGAAAAAGAAGAACTTGAGGAAGTGGTGGACTTCCTGAAAAATCCGAAAAAGTATAACAATCTGGGCGCAAGGATCCCAAAGGGCATCCTTTTGGTCGGCCCTCCGGGTACAGGAAAAACCTATATTTCCAAGGCGGCCGCAGGTGAGGCGGGCGTACCGTTTTTCAGCATCAGCGGTTCCGACTTCGTGGAGATGTTCGTCGGCGTAGGCGCGTCCCGCGTCAGGGATTTATTTGAACAAGCCAAGAAAAGCTCGCCTTGCATCATATTCATCGATGAAATCGACGCGGTAGGCAGAAAAAGAGGCGCCGGGCTCGGCGGCGGACACGACGAGAGGGAACAGACGCTGAACCAGCTGCTGGTCGAAATGGACGGTTTTTCGGAAAATACAGGGATCATCATCCTGGCGGCGACCAACAGGCCGGATATTCTGGACCCCGCTCTTTTAAGGCCGGGAAGGTTTGACCGGCAGGTCGTCATCGGAATCCCCGACATCAAGGGAAGGGAAGCCATCTTCCTGGTGCATTCCAGGAACAAGCCGCTTGACGATGGGGTGAATCCGCAGGTTTTGGCGAGAAGAACGCCGGGCTTTACCCCGGCCGACATAGAAAATATGCTGAATGAAGCGGCGCTGCTGACCGCCAGAAGAAATGGCAGAAAGATCCGGATGGATGAAATCGAAGAGGCCATCACCAAGGTGATTGCCGGCCCGGAAAAGAAGAGCAGGGTCATCAGCGAGGTTGAGAAAAGGCTTACGGCTTACCATGAGGCAGGCCACGCTTTGGTTGCCAGGATGATGCCGAATACGGACCCGGTACACCAGGTCAGCATCATTCCGAGAGGAAGGGCAGGAGGCTTTACCATGATCCTGCCGAAGGAAGACAAATATTTTAAGACAAAGACCATGATGATGGAACAGATCGTCCATCTGCTTGGCGGCAGGGTAGCGGAAAAGCTGACGCTCAACGACATCAGCACAGGCGCCAGCAGCGACATCGAAAGGGCGACGGAAATTGCCCGGGACATGGTGACAAAATACGGCTTCAGCGAGAGACTGGGCCCGGTCAATTACAGCTCTTCCGACGAGGTGTTCCTGGGAAAGGATTTTTCAACGAGGAAAAATTATTCCGAAGAAATGGCCTCGGAGATCGACGAGGAAATCAGAACCATCATCGAAGACGCCTATGCGACCGCGGAAAACCTGCTTACGGAGAATATCGAAAAGCTCCATACGATTGCCCAGACGCTGCTCGAAGTCGAGACGCTGGACGGCGAGCAGTTTGAAGCGCTGTTCACGGGCGCAAAGTCGGCGCGGCAGCTCATTGAAGAGGCCCACCATACGATGAAAGCCATAGAGGAGGCCAACGCGCTCGAAGCTGCCCTGGACCTGGAAGAGGACGAGGAAAGCGGGGAAAGCCTGGAAGAAGGCGCCGACGCGGAAGCCGATACCGGAGCAGAGGACGAAGCCCCGGATACGGAAGGAAAATCCTCCGGCAAAGAGGAGAATAAATAAGAATACACAACATGCAAAGGGGCAGGCGGAAAACCTGCCTCTTTTACAATATAAATAGAAAGGAGGGGCGCATTCCTCCCGCCACTTATAGAAGTGGGGGGTGTCCTGCGCAGTTTGGAATGAAATATTATCAAATCTCTCATCTTGTTAAATCGGAGGATCTGAACCACCACGGGACTCTCTTTGCAGGACGTTCGGCGGAATGGCTCGTGGAGGCCGCCTTTGTGGCCGCCGCATCTCAGCATGGACGGCCTCAGGACGTGCTATGCATCAATATCCACGGTTTTACCTTCAAAAAGCCGGTGCAGAAAGGGGATATCATAACCTTTCTTTCCAAAATCGCAAAGGTGGGAAATACGAGTATTACGGTCTATGTCAAGGCTGTGTCGGAGATCCACGGCACTACCCATGTTGACGGTTTCCTGACCTTTGTTTGCGTAGAGCCGGATACAAAGCGGAAGCGCCCTCACGGCATCGTCATGGACGAACCGCAGGATGAGGAGGAAAAATCTATCCGCGAAAAGGCAGGCCAACTCGAGAAATAGTCTTGCAGTGAATGCTCCATTATAATGTATACATT
>DATMXY010000129.1:0-9390 GCA_035561275.1 Anaerovoracaceae bacterium
AGAAGCAGGGGACTGACGCCGTCGTTCAATCAAGTTGATTGCTGCGATAATTTTACTGAAGTTTTTTATTCTGTAAAAGATATTGACAAAGGGAATTATTGGAGTATGATCAAAGTATGCACGATGCACAGTGCGCGTTGAATATACAAATCGAAAGACAGGAGGCATACTATGGAATACAGGAGTTTCTCCGATTTAGAGAACCGAATAGGGCAGATGGAAAAACGAAGGATCTCGGTTGCTGCCGCAGAGGATGCGGAAGTGATCAAAACGATAAAGGCTGTAACAGAACAGGGATTGGCTGAGTGTATCCTGGTGGGAGACAAGGTCAGGATTGAACTACTGATGAAATCCGAAGGCCTGCAAACAGCGGAAATCATAAATGTTGCGGATCCAAATGAAGCGGCTCTGGAAGCGGCCTCACTTGTCCGGCAAGGCCGGGCGGACGTTCTGATGAAAGGCCTGGTGAACAGCAGCGACTTTCTGAAAGCTGTGCTCGACAAGGAAAAGGGCTTGAAGACCGGAAAAACGCTCAGTCATCTGGCCGTATTCGAAGTGCCGAATTATCCGAAGCTGCAGTTTCATACGGACGGCGGAATGAATCTGTATCCGGATCTGGCTTTAAAAAAAGCGATCATTGACAACAGCCTGGAGGCGTTGAAAAAAATTGGATTGGATATACCTAAAGTAGCTGTTCTGACAGCCAATGAAGCGGTCAATCCCAAGATGCCTTCCACGGTAGACGCGGCGGAGCTGGTCGAACTGAATAAAAATGGAGGATTTCTGCCGTGCATCATGGAAGGGCCGATCTCCATGGACGTTGCGCTCAGCAGGGAAGCCGCCCAGCATAAGGGAATCGGGAGTGAAATCAGCGGAAAAACGGATCTGTTCGTCGTTCCGAATATCGACGCCGGCAATATGATCGGCAAGACGCTGATTTACTGTGCAAATGCAAAGATGGCAGGAGTGATCCTGGGAGCCCGATGCCCCGTTGTAATGACTTCCCGCGCTGACAATGCGGAAGGAAAATTGAATTCGATCATTCTGGCCTGTGCGGCTTCTTAGGCACAGCCGAAAAAGGAATGAACGACGGCGCCAGTAATAAGGTAAAGGCGCCTACGGTTTGAGTCAGAGAAATGTAACTTGGAGGGAACTCAATGAAAAAATATGACCGGAAATGAGGCATTGGTCCGGGGAGCCTGGGAAGCCGGCGTAAAATTTGCTTCCGCATATCCCGGGACGCCGAGCACGGAAATACTGGAAAGTATGACGGAGAGAAAGGAGGTAAAAACCGAATGGGCGCCCAATGAAAAGGTTGCGGTGGAGGCTGCGATAGGAGCCTCGATAGCAGGCGTGCGGTCCATGGCGTCAATGAAGCATGTGGGTTTGAATGTCGCGGCCGATTCGCTCTTTACATATGCTTATACGGGGGTCAACGCCGGTTTTGTTCTTGTTACCGCCGACGAACCCGGACAGCACTCTTCACAGAATGAGCAGGATAACAGAAATTATGCCAAGGCGGCTAAAATACCCATGCTGGAACCTTCCACGAGCCAGGAAGCAAAGAATATGATGAGGGCGGCATTCGCAATGAGCGAAGTTAACGATACGCCCGTTCTCATAAGAGTGACCACAAGAGTCTGCCATTCAAAAGGCATCGTCGAATGCGGCGACAGAAAAAAGACCGTATTGACGGACTATAAAAAGGACGTGAAAAAATATCTGACTGTTCCCGCCTTTGTAAGGGAGATGAGAAAGAAAGTAGAAGAGAGAATGACTGAGTTCGCGGACTACTCGAACCATTCTCCGTTTAATAAAATCTATGATAACCAAAAGCAAACAGGGGTGATTGCATCGGGACAATGCTACTGTTATGCAAAAGAGGTTTTCGGAGACGATGTGAATTACCTGAAGCTGGGCTTTACCAATCCGCTTCCGGATAAACTGATTTCCCGGTTCTGCAAAGGACATGGTGCGCAGATCGCCTTTGACATAAAGAACGAAGACAAGAGGGTCGTTTCCGTTCTCGGAGACTCGACCTTCTTCCACACCGGAATCAACTCTCTGATCGAAGTTCTTTACAACCAGAGCAAAACCGTAAACATCATCCTGGATAACAGAATCACCGGCATGACCGGTCACCAGGAGAACCCGGGATCCGGCCGCCATGCCGAC
Source organism: Anaerovoracaceae bacterium (assembly GCA_035561275.1). GTDB lineage: Bacteria > Bacillota > Clostridia > Peptostreptococcales > Anaerovoracaceae > Anoxybacterium. The sequence continues at coordinate 2,176 of DATMXY010000129.1, forward strand.
CTTTCGGAAGCGCCTGTCATGGAGATTGAACCGATCGTCAGGGCTTTGGGCGCAAGGAACGTAAAGACGATTGATCCCAATGATCTGACTGCTGTAAAGGAAACCCTGGACTGGGCGCTGGAGCTGGGTGAACCTTCCGTGATCATTACGAGATGGCCTTGCGTGCTGAAGAAACTATCTCAGCAGGATCAGGCCGAATTTAAAGATGTATTCAAGGCAAAATGCCGGATCGAACCGGCGCTTTGCGTTGGCTGCAAAGTATGCCTGAAAGCAGGCTGCCCGGCGCTTTCCGTCGATCCGGACGTTAAGAAAGCGATGATTGACGGGCCGCAGTGCGTCGGCTGCGGCATTTGCGCTCAGCTTTGCGCGAAGAAAGCGATTGTAAAGGAGGAACGGTATGATGATAAAGAGCATTCTTTTAGTCGGAGTCGGCGGACAGGGAACGATCCTCGCAAGTAAGCTTCTGACGCAGGGCCTGCTGGAATCAGGCTATGACGTGAAAATGAGCGAAATTCACGGGATGTCTCAAAGGGGAGGGTCCGTATCCTCACAGGTGAGATACGGCGAAGAAGTGTATTCCCCTGTTATTGAAAGGGGAGGGGCGGACATCCTCGTATCCTTTGAAAAAATGGAAGCGTTGAGATGGCTGAAATATCTGAGACCTGACGGAAAAGTCGTGGTTAACAACTATGCGATCAATCCGATTCCCGTGACGATGGGGAAATGCGCCTATCCCGCCGATATTATGGAAGAGCTCGCCGGCAAGGCGGAAACCACCATGATCGATGCGGGCGCGGAAGCAGCGAAACTGGGCAGTACCAAGGTTATGAACATCGTCATTCTGGGGACGATTATCAGGCTGATGAACCTGGAGCATATCGACTGGGACAGGATCGTCAGGGATAACGTAAAACCAGACTTTGCAGAACTGAATCTCAAGGCTCTGGAAGTGGGGAAGGGGCTGGTGTGAGCGTATGGCAGACAATACAATGGAAGCAAACAAAAAAAGCGCAGGCCCGCTGCTATTCAGTATCATCGTTCTGGCGGCTTTTATTCTTGTTCTGGCATTTACACCGTCGAGGGAACTGTTCAAAGCAGCCACAGCGGCGCACCCATTTCTCATGGGATTTGCAAAGTTTGCCCTGCTGGCGACCGTCGGAGAGCTGCTGGCTATACGGCTGACGAAGAAATTCTGGAGCTTTCCTTCCGGTTTTTTCGCAAGAGCTTTCGTATGGGGATTTCTCGGCATGGTCATCGCACTGATGTTCAAAGTGTATTGGGGCGGCGTCGCGTATATTATCCAGATGGGATTCATTCCGGGCGCTTCGGGACCCCTGCTGCCCGCTTTCCTTTGCAGCCTGGTGATGAATGTCACCTTTGCCCCGACGATGATGATTTTTCATAAAATAACGGATACTGCGATCACGATGAAGTATAATGGAGAAAGGCTGATTTCCCTTAAAAATGTGGTCGGGAATATCGATTTCAAAACGCTGATCGGCTTCACCATCGCGGTCACCGTTCCCTGCTTCTGGATCCCGGCCCATACCGTCAGCTTCATGCTTCCCGGGGAATATCAGATCATCATGGCGGCATCTTTATCGATCGCATTGGGTATCATATTAAGTCTGAAAAAGAATTGAACGAAAATAGGGTGGGAGGAGATAGAAATATGGAGTATTACATATTGGCGATCAATCCGGGTTCTACGTCAACGAAAATTGCCGTTTATAAAAATGAAGAAAGACTGTTTGTACAGTCGATTGAGCACAGCCCTGCCGATCTTGCGGCCTGCAAGAATCTCAAAGACGAGTTTGACATGAGAAAATCTTTAATAAGTAAAGCGCTGGAAGACAACGCGTTTGATACAGGCTTATTGTCTGCGGTAGTCGGCAGGGGCGGAATGCTGCCTCCCGTCAATGCCGGCGGTTACCTTGTGAACGAGGACATGAAGAAGAGGATTATCAGGGGACCGATACCGAAGCATGCATCAAATCTGGGAGCCCTTCTCGCAGAAGCCGTAGCAAAGCCTTTGAGCATACCTGCGTATATTTATGACGCCGTGTCTTCCGATGAAATGAGAGAGGTTGCCAAGATCACAGGCGTTCCTGAAATCGTAAGGCAGCCGTTCTGCCATGTTCTGAATACGAAGGCCACTGCCAGAAAAGCGGCGGAAAGTTTAGGGAAAAAGTATGAGGACATGAACTTTGTCATTGCGCATCTGGGCGGGGGGATTTCCATTTCGGCTCATCAGTACGGCAGGATCGTCGACGCCATCGAAGACGACGGCGGACCCTTCTCTCCGGAACGGGCCGGTTCCATTCCGCTTCAATATGTAGTTGACATGTGCTACAGCGGGGATTACAGTAAGAATGATCTGAAGAAAAAACTCAGGGGCATGGGAGGGCTGAAGGCGCATCTCGGTACCCATGACTGCCGGGAGATTGAAAGAATGATAAGCCGGGGAGACGAACATGCAAAACTGGTCTATGAAGCACAGGCTTATCAGGTCGCCAAGGGTATCGGCGAATTGTCGCCGACCATCGACGGAAAAATCGACGGGATTATCCTTACGGGAGGCGTTGCCTATTCGGAAATGCTGACCGGCATGATAAAAAAGAGAGTGGAATTTATAGCGCCCGTTATCATTATGCCCGGTGAGAATGAACTGGAATCTTTGGCGTTCGGCGCCTTAAGAATCCTGCGTGGTGAGGAGGGCGTCAGCGAATACGTCGATCATTACAGGGAAGACGTCGAATACTTTGTATAGCGCTAAGATAATAACTTCGGAGGTATGGAAATGATTTATGTGGAAGCCGCGGGAGCAAAAGTGGTAATCGTCGTCGCAGGAATATAGACACCATCAAGCTGAGACATCCGTTGATGAATCAGGTTCACTGGAAAGAGATCAAAAAAAAATAAAATAAAGAGTAGATTGGCACGGGGTGAATCCGCCCCGTGCTTCTTCATTATTGACTCAGGATATTGACTTATGCTTTTTATACCAATAGAATTGAAGACAGGACCAAATCATACGAATGAAGAGGAATCCTGGATATGATCGGCAAAAATATGAAAGGGAACAGCAATGAACGAAGAAAAGATCAATGAGGCCAGAAACAAAGCCGGGAACTATTTTAAAGAAGGTTACAATTGCGCTGAGTCAATCTTTCTGACTTACCGGGAATACCTGGCGCCGGAAATGGATCCTTCCATGGTGAAGCTGGTGACCGGCTTCGGAGGAGGCCTGGGGCACCACGGCTGCATGTGCGGCGCATTGTCAGGTTCCATCGTCGCTCTGGATATGATCAAGGGGAGGACAACAAATCAGGAATCCCGGGATGGAGCCTATGAACTGGCCAATCAATTCGCTGAAAAATTTGAAGAGAAAAATGGCGCAACCTGTTGCAGGGCGCTGAATCCGCACCCATTCGGGACACAGGAACAAAGAACCAACTGCCTTAAAATAATAGGGAATACCAGCAAATTGCTTATGGAATTCCTTGAAGAAAAAGAGTTGGCAAAATAGGATGGAGATAAAAAAGATATGGGCTGCGTACTTCAGCGCCACAGGAACGACAAAGAAGGTTGTGGAAGGGATCGCGGCCGCAATTGCGGACAGGATGGGGACGGATACGGGAAAGTCCGGACCGGAACTTGAAGTTTATGATTTTACTCTGCCGGATTCAAGGGAAAAGCCTTTAAGATTCGGTCCGGGAGACCTGGTGGTATTCGGAACGCCGGTGTACGCAGGCCGCGTACCCAATGTCCTGCTGAAATATCTGGATACCATTGAAGGAAACGGCGCGGCCGCCGTCCCCGTGGTCTTATACGGAAACCGGGATTATGACGACGCCCTGATCGAACTGAGGGATATCCTGGAAAAGGCCGGTTTACATATCGCCGCCGCCGCCGCTTTTATCGGCGAACATTCTTTTTCATCCACACTTGCAGGGGGCAGGCCGGATAACGCCGACATGGCTGCCGCGTTTGAGTTTGCGGAAAAGGTTACTGACAAAATTGCCGGAATGGTGAAAGGCGCCCCGGATTCGGACGCCGCACTGCCTCCGGTCGACGTAAAAGGGATCCCCAGCCCATACCGGGGATATTACCAGCCCCGGGACCGTCAGGGAAATCCCGTTGATATCCGAAAGGTGAAGCCTCTGACAGGCGATGCCTGCACCAATTGTTTGATTTGCGCCGATATCTGTCCCATGGGCTCTGTCAGTCGGGTAGACGTCGGGGAGTTTACGGGCATCTGCATCAAATGCGGCGCCTGTATCAAAAAATGTCCGGTTCAGGCCAAGTATTATGAGGATGAAGGCTTCCTGTACCACAAGCGTGAATTGGAGGAAGGCCTGACGCGGAGGGCCGAGCCGGAATGGTTCCTGTAGCCCCCTGGGCAATACAAGGAAGAGGCCGGCTCTTTATGATTGATTCAATCATAAGGAGCCGGCCTCTTCCTTTTTAGGTGAGAAGTAAATGAAAAAAAATCTCAGCACTTGGAGTTGCCCCTATGCCTGTTGCTATATAATGCAAGAACCATACCTAAAATTTGGCATGGTAAATGTGCCCTGTCAGACGGTTCGGTGGCTTTTGATGATGCATAACATCATCAAAAGTAAAAACGCATCAAGGAAAAACAAAAAACCGATCGGCTCCATCGGCGGGAAACGATGCTTTAAAACGAATAAAAATGTTGAAAGATCAAGGGTGGATTTTTTTTTGCTTAATTTTTCAGTTATGGCATAATATTTGCCTAATAAATATCCGTAAAAATATTTTATCGGTGAAGACAGGAATAAAACATGGAACTATGCTTAATAAAGGAGGTAACATAATGAATTTCAGCCCGACAAAACAGCAGGAGATGGTAAGAAGAATGGTCAGGGATTTTGCTGTTAACGAAGTAGAGCCGATTGCTGAAGAAATCGACGCGGAGGCCAGGTTTCCCCAGGAAACGATCGACAAGGCAGGACCTTTGGGACTGATGGGGATGCCTTTCCCGGAAGAATACGGCGGAGCCGGAGCCGATTATATAGCCTATGTAATGACGATTGAAGAATTATCAAAGGTATGCGGTTCAACGGGAGTCATTGTTCAGACGCACTGTGCGCTGTGCAGCTGGCCTATTTTCACTTATGGAACAGAAGCGCAGAAGAGAAAATATCTGCCTGATCTTTTGACCGGCAAAAAAGTCGGCGCTTTCGGACTGACGGAACCGAATGCAGGCTCTGATGCGGCAGGCTTGCAGACCAGGGCGGTCGACAAAGGCGACCACTGGCTGCTGAACGGCACTAAGATCTTTATTTCCAGCGGCGGAGTCGCAGAGGTATACGTAATCATGGCAATGACCGACAAGTCAAAGGGAACGAAAGGCATAAGTGCGTTCATCGTAGAAAAAGGAATGAAGGGTTTTTCAATAGGAAAGAAAGAAAACAAGATGGGGATACGGGGCTCGCTTGCGGCAGAATTGGTATTCGAGGATTGTATTGTGCCGAAAGAAAATCTTCTCGGCGATATCGGCAAGGGGTTTAAGGTTGCAATGACATCTCTTGACATAGGCAGGCTCGGAATTGCGGCTCAGGCTCTTGGGATCGCACAGGGAGCGTTTGATCAGACGGTCGCTTATATGAAGTCAAGAAAACAGTTTGGAAAACCGCTGCATAAATTCCAGGCATTGGAATTTGAAATGGCGGAGATGAGGACCAGGATCGACGCTGCAAGGCTTCTTCTGTACAATGCGGCGGACAAAAGGCAGAAGGGCCTGCCAAGCACCGTCGAGGCGGCGCAGGCTAAGCTCTATTGTTCCGAAACGGCTATGTATGTAACGACAAAAGCCGTGCAGTTCCACGGCGGCTATGGTTACATCAAAGATTACCCGGTTGAAAGAATGATGAGGGACGCGAAGATCACCGAAATCTATGAAGGTACCTCGGAAGTGATGAAGATGGTTATCTCAGGCGATATATTCAGTTAATAGTACGGAGGAATAACAATGAAAATAATCGTATGCGCAAAGCAGGTTCCAAATACGAATGAAATCAAAATCAATCCCGAAACGGGAACGCTGATCAGGGAAGGAGTGCAAAGCATCCTGAATCCGGACGATGCCAATGCGCTGGAAGAAGCTTTAAGGATTAAGGACAAGAATCCCGATACAGAGGTAGTAGTGCTGTCAATGGGGCCTCCTCAGGCGTCGGAAATGCTGAGAGAGTGCCTTGCCATGGGCGCCGACGACGCGATCCTTCTTTCGGACCGGGCGTTGGGCGGCTCCGATACCTGGGCCACATCGAACGCTTTGGTCGCGGGCGTCAAAAAAATCGGAGACTTTGATATTGTCTTTGCGGGAAGGCAGGCCATCGACGGAGACACCGCCCAGGTCGGGCCGCAGATCGCGGAAAAATTAGGCCTTCCTCAGGTGACGTATGTCAGGGAATTTTCAATGAACGGCAGCGAAATTACGGTAAAGAGAGCGCTGGAGGACGGCTATGAAGTGATAAAGCTCAAAACTCCCTGCGTATTGACCGCCATCAAGGAATTGAATAAGCCGAGATATATGTCCGTCAAGGGAATCTATAAGGCAGTGGATGCGGATCTGAAGGTCTGGTCTGCGGAAGATATCGGCGTAGATACCGCCATTGTCGGCCTGAAGGCGTCGCCCACAAACGTATTCAGATCCTTTACCCCAAAACCGAAGGGAAAGGGCGCAATGATTGCAGGCGACACGGAGAAAGAACTGGCGGATAATCTTTACAAGGCTCTAAAGGCCAAACAGGCTATCTAAGGAGGAAAAGTATCATGTCTAAAACAGGATTATCGGAATATAAGAACGTATGGGTATTCGCCGAGCAGAGAGCCGGAAAGCTGATGAACGTTGCACTGGAGCTTGTCGGGGAAGGATACCGGCTCTCCAGAGAGATCAGCGACAATACAAAGGTATGCGCGGTCCTCGTCGGCAGCGGGGTAGATCATCTGGTCGGCGAATTGTATGCCTACGGCGCCGATCAGGTTTATCTTATCGATCATAAACTTCTGAAAAACTATACCACCGAGGGATATGCGAAGGTTTTAGCGGATGTCGTCAAGGAATATAAGCCGGAGATCGTAATCTTCGGCGCTACGCATATCGGAAGGGACCTTGCTCCCAGAGTGGCGGCAAGGCTCGACACCGGCCTGACGGCCGACTGTACCAGGCTGGACATCAATACGGGC
>DATMXY010000130.1:0-3778 GCA_035561275.1 Anaerovoracaceae bacterium
CTTATAATCATAGCGATTGTGAGAAAGCAGCAAAATTTTCTTATAATATTTAACTTATACTTCAACATGAACGTTCCTCCCCCTGATAAAAAAGCCTTCTGATTATAGTTTAACGGATAAAAAACGTCATTGCAATGATTACTCGGCGTACTTCATTTTTGTGTTTCAGTGTCAGACATGGAACAAGAACCCGAATGGACTACCTTGATGACCGCTTTTTCTAATCGGCAGACGGCTTGATAGATCTGTCGCAGTACGATACTGACACCAAGACTGATTAGAAAAATAGTTCAATGGTATTTCGAACGCTTCTCAGATCATGGTATTTCATGTATAATATATCCAGAATCTTTATTGACCCGTCATGATTAAGGGGGGTTGTTGCTTGGATACAAAACGGCTATATTATATCGATTGGCTGAGAGTGCTGGTGATTCTGTCGCTCATCCCTTTCCATGCCTCGCTGACCTACCTGAGGTATGGCACAGTCTATATCAAGGAGCCGGTATCAGGGCTTGCGGCCCTGCCGTTCCTCATTATCGAGGTACCTCTCGGGGATTTCTTCATGACGCTTTTGTTCTTTGTTTCTGGGATCGCCTCCTTTTATTCCTTCAAAAGCAGAGGCAGCGGACGGTATATCGGGGAACGGCTGCAAAAGCTGATGCTCCCCTTCCTGCTGGGATATCTCTTCCTCTGCCCCGTGACGGCTTATCTGCAGGCCCTTTACGAGGGATTCGCGGGCGGCTTTCTCAGTTTTATCCCGCAGTTCTTCTGGTATAAGATTTTCCATTACCATGGTTATGGGCATCTATGGTTCCTTTTTTATCTGTTCGTCTTCTCCATGATCTGCGCACCGCTTTTCAGCCGGTGGCAAAGAGATCAAAGCCGTATCGAGCGCATCGGCGGCTTTATATCAAAAGGACACCGCTTGCTGCTGCCCGCCGGAGCGATCGTTCTTTTTGAGCTTTGTCTGCGTCCCTTTTTTCACGGGGACCAGACGTTGATCTTCGACTGGGCGAACGACGCGGTGTATTTGAGCCTGTTCCTCTTCGGTTACGTATTTGCGGCCGATGAACGCATTCAGGAGAAGATAAAAGAGTATTTTAAAACCTCGATCGTCTTTGGTACGCTGTCGCTCGCCACGCTTTATTATGTGAATATCCAGTCCCAGATGTTCTACTCCAACGAAGTATACCTGACGCCTTTATGGGTACTCTCCAAAGGAGTCTATGAGTGTTCCGCCATCATCTTCCTGATCAATGTCGGAAGATCCTCCCTCAATAAGGGCGGAAGGGTCATCGAGTATCTGAGCAGGGCTTCTTTCACAATCTACATCTTTCACTTTTTGCCCGTTACATTTTTTACGCTGCTGTTCATCGATTTCAAAATGCACATATTCGCAAAATACTTGATGGTTGTCGTTTTTTCCTATATTACGGTATTTGTTATATACGAGCTCTGGCGGCGGGCGTCCGCCATCCGCAGAAGCCGGGGCCGAAGGGTTTTATAATTCAAATTAAAAAAATAAATAAACGAAGGGGAGAGTTACAATGTGGAATCAATTTCAAACGGATGAGTATCAGGGGATGCTGGCTGAGACAATCACAATGACCGGATATAACGGCGATCAAATTCATGCCTACTTTTCACGGCCGCTTGGAAAAGGGCCGTTTCCGGGGGTGATCCTGATCCCTCATATGCCGGGATGGGATGAGTTCTGCCGGGAGACTGCCCGCCGGTTTTCCCAGCATGGATATCTTGCGATCTGTCCCGATATTTATTGCCGGTTCGGGCATGGGACTCCTGACGAGATAGCGGCAAAAGCGCGCGCCCAAGGCGGCGTTGCCGACGACAGCGTGATGGGAGATTGTGAAGGAGCACTGGAATACGTAAATTCTTTGCCTGATGCAAGCGGCAAAATAGGTGTGATCGGGACATGCTCCGGCGGACGCCACGCCTTTCTCGCGGCGTGCAAGGTCAGCGGCCTTGATGCTGCGGTCGACTGCTGGGGCGGACGCGTTGTCGTATCCAAACAAGAGCTGACGCCTTCTCAGCCTGTAGCTCCGATCGACTATACTTCTGAGCTGGGGTGCCCACTGTTGGGGATATTCGGAAACGACGACCGGTCCCCGACGCCGGAACAGGTCGACCTGCATGAAAAAGAGCTGAAAAAATACGGGAAGAATTATAAATTCTATCGCTATGACGGCGCCGGACACGGAATTTGGTATTATCATACCCCGCTGTACCGGCCGCAGCAGGCGATGGACTCCTGGCAGAAGGTTTTCGAATTCTTTGGGGAGCATTTGAGCGAATCATTTTGAAAACTGAGAAAGGAATTTAACGTGCAAGGAGAAAATCTCCCAACAGACACAACGGCTTCCGAGCCCTTTGTGGTTATGGCCAAGCCGGTCGGTCCGCGCTGCAATCTGGAATGCAGTTACTGTTATTATACAGAAACCGAAAGTTTTTATGACAGCCCTCATCGATTCCTTATGCCGGACAGTTTGCTGGAAACGTACATCCGCCGTTATATCGCGGCCAGTCCCGGGCCTGACGTGCAGTTTATCTGGCACGGCGGAGAACCGACGCTTGCCGGGCTTGACTTCTTCCGGCGGACTGTGGCGCTGCAGAAGCGGTACCTCCCGGAGGGGTGGAGCTGCTGGAACAATCTTCAGACCAACGGCATACTGCTTGACGACGAGTGGTGCTCATTTCTGGCAGGCGAGCATTTTGACGTGGGGCTCAGTATAGACGGAACCCAATGGCTGCACGACGAAAATCGCAAAGATCACGGCGGCAGCGGTACATACGGACGGGCAGTCGCGGCTGCCCGCCGCCTGCAGGCGCACGGGATTCAGCCTGACCTGCTGTGCACGGTGACGTCTGCGATTGCCAAAGAACCTCTTGCCGTTTACCGGGCACTGAGAGAGCTTGATACTGGATGGATTCAGTTTATACCCATCGTACGGCGTACGCCTGACGGCCGTTTAACCGCAGATTCTGTGTCAGGAAAAGAATTAGGTGATTTTCTTTGCGCCGTTTTTGATGAATGGCTCCATCACGATTTGGGACGGCTGGATATCCAGTTGTTTGCCGAGATGTCGCTGGTGTGGGCGGGGGGGACCGGCAGCTTATGCTGGATGGCTCCCACCTGCGGCAGGGTGCTTGTCGTTGAACATGACGGCAGCGTGTACTCGTGCGATCATTTTGTCAATCAAGACCACCGTATCGGCGATATTGAGACCGCCTCATTGAGTACGCTGGTCGACCTGCCGTTCCAGCGTCTCTTCGGCAGCAGGAAACAAACCGGTCTCCCGCTGCAGTGCCGCTCCTGTTCATGGCTTACGGTATGCAACGGAGGATGTCCGAAAGACAGGATCGCTTTGACGGAAAATGGAGAGCCTGGGCTTAATTGCCTGTGCGACGGTTTTCGGCAATTCTTTGCTCATGCAGAAAAACCAATGGAACAAGTTATGCAGCTCAGGAAACGCGGCTTGACTCACGCCGCCATCATGGCACAGATGCGTGCCGAATCAGCGGCCCGCTGGAGGGGTGTCGGGCGTAACGATCCCTGTCCCTGCGGCAGCGGCAGGAAAGCAAAACAGTGCTGCTGGTCCAGTCGGCCGAAGTTATAACGAGGCGTAAAATGTCCCCCGCCTCGATATAACGCACAGATGTAAGAAAATTTTCTACAATCGAAAATTTTCTACTTATGCGTTATAACGCGGCCAAAATTATCGTCAGGGATGGAAAACGCCCCGGTTCTACATTGGCA
>DATMXY010000131.1:0-6587 GCA_035561275.1 Anaerovoracaceae bacterium
CTTCAGCCCTTATTGCATATTGCTTAAATAAACCTTTAAATCGTTTATTATTGCATTAAACTTTTTATCCTTCCGGACCTTCCCGTCTTTTTCGTCTTCTTGTTCTTTTTATTCTTCCTGCTCGTTTTCTTTTTTCTCTTCCTTCTCATCCTTCGCCAGCACTTTGATCACACTCGCCTTGGCGTTAACCAGCCCGGATCCCTGTACATATTCGCTTAAACCGGGAAGCGGTTTCGCGGTATCCATCAGTATTTTTTTCACCTCGTCAGGCTTCAGTTTGACGTCTGCTTCGAGCATCAAGGCGACGATGCCGGCGCAAACCGGGGTTGCCATGGAAGTCCCCGACAGCGACATATAGTCATTGCCGACGCGGGCGTTCTTGTTTGATAAATCCAAGGTCGAATTCGGTGACCGCAGCGAGACGATATTTGTGCCCGGGCATAAAACATCCGGTTTGGAAAGATTATCAATGGTCGGCCCTCTGCTGGAAAAGTCGGCAATCGTATCGTCATTGGTTTTGGCGGAGTTTTTATCATTGCTTGCTCCGACGGTAATTACTTCAGGGTCGATTCCCGGCGAGGCTATCGTCCGGGATTCAGGGCCCTCATTGCCTGCTGCGACGCAGACGACGATACCATTATTCCACGCTTTTTCCACGGCCAGGCAGACCGGATCCTCTTTGTAGGTCTGTGTGGCTGTGCTGCCCAGGGACATGCTGATTACCCGGATCCCGTAGTGGTCTTTGTTTTCAATGCACCATTGAATGCCTTGAATTACTGTGGAAAGGGAGCCGGAGCCCGCACCGTCCAGAACCTTTACTCCGATCAGATTGCAGCCCGGCGCTGTTCCCCGGTACAGAGAATCTGATTTACTGCCGTTGGAAGCAATATCCCCGGCACAGTGGGTGCCGTGGCCGTTATCATCGTAGGATTCTTTCTTATTTCCCACGAAATCCTTAAAGGCAGTGATCCTCCTGTCCAGATCGGGGTGAAGGTAGATTCCGGTGTCGAGTACCGCGACGCCGATCCCTTTCCCGGTAACGCTGCGCTCCCAGACGTCGGGAGCGCCGACGGCCGGAGAGGCGACGTCCAGAACGGCTTTGATCGGCCCATCAAGCCAAACCTTCTTGATACTTGAGTCGCTGACCAGCTTTTCCATCGTTTTCGCATTTACTTTTGCGGTGAAGGAATTGATCAGGGTCAAGTCTTTCTTTTTTTTGCATCCTGTTGCTTTTCTGACGTTTGAGGTATAAGCCGCGTAATCCTGCTCCGGCTGCATCTGAACAATGACCGAGATCCTGCGAATATTCTGACGTATACTTTTCAGCGCTTTCTGCAAAAAACAGGGAAGATACTGAAACGGCCGATACCATTCCAATGCCAGGCTTCTTAAGTCGGGGCTCAGTTTATCTATATTTGAACGTATCCAGTTAATCTCCTGAAAGATCATAAATACACCTCCGTATTTCTCTGATTTATACTATTCGGAAGCATACGAAGGTGACATTCGACAGTTTAAAATTTTATTTTTGCCAATCACTTGACTAAACTGATATACCGTGATAATCTGTAACCAAAATCGGAATGAACGTTCATTCCGTGCAAAAGGTTTTGAAAAGGAAAAGGAACTATGGATAAGAAACAAGCCGCTTTGGAGGCAACCCTGGAACTGATTGCCGGGCAGGGCTTCCACGGAACGCCGATGTCCCAGATCGCGCAAAAAGCCAATATTGGAGTGGGTACGATCTACCGGTATTTTTCAGGCAAGGAAGAGCTGATCAACGAATTGTATCTTTTCATCAAAAAACGGATGACCGATGAAATCATGAAAAATTGCCACAGAGATAAGCCCGTACAGGAAAACTTCAGAGAAGTATTGAAAGAAGTCATCTGCTACATGGCCGCACATCCCGCGGAGCTTTCTTTTCACGAGCAATATTCAAATTCTCCGCTTATTACCCAGGTCACAAAGGAGCAGGGTGTCCAGATCATGGGACCGGTAGCGGGTTTGTTCGAGCGGGCAAGATCGGAGGGTCTTATCAAGGAACTCCCGGACGATATTTTGCTCACCATGGTGATGGGAGCTGTTTTTTCTCTTGCAAAGCTCTATATTTCGGCAGGAATTGATATTCAGAACGATGCTTTAGCGGCCGAGACAGATGCGGTTTGGGATATGATAAAAAAATAATAAAGGAGAACAAAAATGCAGTACAGAGAGATGGGGAAAACAGGGGATCGAGTATCTGCCTTAGGTTACGGATGCATGAGATTTCCGAGGACAGGCGGAAGGATTGACGAAGAAAGAACGAAAAAACAAATTATTTCCGCGATTGAAAACGGAGTCAATTATTTTGATACCGCTTATTTTTATCCGGGCAGCGAGACGGCTCTGGGGAATATCCTTGCCGGCGGATACCGGGATAAAGTGATGATCGCGACGAAAATGCCGACCCCTCTGATCCATTCCGGGAAAGACATGGAAACAACCTTTGAAACGCAGCTGAAACGGCTGAAAACGGATCATATCGACTACTATCTGATCCATTCCCTCTACAGCATAGAAGGATGGAAGCGGCTCAAGGACCTGGGCGCGGTAGAATTCCTGGAAAAGATAAAAAAGGAAGGCAAAATCCGACGGATCGGTTTCTCCTATCATGGAGAAGGCCGGAATTTTAAGGCTGTTGTTGACGATTACCCCTGGGATTTCTGCCAGATCCAATATAATTATATGGATGAAAATTTTCAGGCCGGTAAGGAAGGGCTTCTCTATGCCGCGTCAAAAGGCCTGGGCGTCATTATCATGGAACCTCTGAAAGGAGGACTTCTGGGTGATAAAATGCCTCCCCGGATCGCGGAAACCTGGAAGGATGCCGGTATGAAAGGAACTCCTGCGGAATGGGCGCTTCGTTGGATTTGGAATCATCCTGAGGTCTCGGTGGTACTCTCCGGTATGAATCATGAGGATCAGGTTGAAGAAAATATCAGGGTCGCAGAGACAGCACTTCCGAATGCGCTTTCGGATACGGAACTGCAGTACGTCGGCAGGGTCAGAACCGCATTGCGCAATGTGATCAAAGTGGGCTGTACCGGCTGCGGATACTGCATGCCATGTCCTGCGGGAGTAAATATTCCCGGATGCTTCAACCATTATAATGACAGAGCGATTTATGCGAAAAAAGCGGGGAGTCTGGAATACGTGGCGGCGCTGAGCGGCGTCGACGGCGGAAAGCGGTCTTATGCGTCCCTGTGTAGAGATTGTGGTAAATGTGAACAGCATTGCCCGCAGCACCTGCCCATCAGAAACCACCTGAAAGAGGTCTCAAAGGAGATGGAACCGTTTTACTTCAAGCCGCTCGTCGGTATGATCGGGGGATATTATAAAATCAGAAAGGCGTTCAGCCGGGGATAGTCGTGCTTTCTCCGGAGCCAAAGAAGCCGGAAGAGGAGGATTCGGTCCAGATAACCGCCATAACCCTGAAGGACGGGACGGTGCTTACGCAGGATGACGCGGCCTCCTGGGGCTGTTCCACGAGGGAAAACGAAGCCGTATTGAATATGCAGATGGCGAAACTGCTGGACGTCGGACAAGTAAAAAGCATCACGTTAAACGATACGGAGATTACGCTTCCCGGCCAATGATATTATAACGAGCAAGGCGAGCTGGAGTCCCCGAAAGGGATGTTGAAACGCATACGCAGAAAGTTTTCTACAGTCGAAAATTTTCTGCGTTTGCGTTATAATACTAAGCAGAAAACAAATTGATGGAATTGAAACAAGGGAGTGCAAATGAAAAAGTTTATTATTGAAGACGAGTTCTGGTCGTTGTTTCCTGAAGCGAGGATCGGGGCTGTTGTCTGCCGCGGCATCGATAATACGGTAAAGGATACCGGCCGGTATGAAGAAATGCTGCGCCAGGCGGAGAAAGAAGCCCTCCGTTTCCTCGGAGAAGAAGAGTTCAGCAGCAATCCGGCAGTAGCAGTCTGGAGAGAGGCTTTCAAGTTATTCAAGACAAAGAAGGGAGCGCGCGCTTCCATCGAAGCCCTGCTGAAAAGGGTGCAAAACGGGAATCAGATCGGTACGATCAATCCGCTGGTCGATATTTACAATTCCATATCGCTGCGGTATGGCCTCCCGTGCGGCGGCGAGGATGTAGACGCTTTTTCCGGAGATCTGCGGCTGACAACGGCAATCGGGAACGAACCGTTTGTTCCCCTGGGAGAAGAGGAAAATTCCCCGCCGTATGCTGGGGAGATCGTCTATAAAGACGAGGCCGGAGCCGTCTGCAGATGCTGGAACTGGCGGGAAGCCCTGAGGACAATACTGACGGAGAATACGCGAAATGCCTTTCTCTGCATTGAGCTGGCCGGCGCAGAGAGGCTTGACGATCTGAAAGCGGCGCTGGACGAACTGGCCGCACTGGTATCGGAAAACCTTGGCGGCGAGGTCAGGGTTCAGGTGCTGGATAAAGACCATGGGGAAATAATCATAACAGACTGAAAAACAACATCCCGGCGTGGTACAAGCTGTACGGCCGGGAGTTTTTATATAAAATAAAAGTCCCTATAAAACCCCAGGTAACCCCCTTTATTTTTTATTCTGGAAATAACAGGAAAGGACTTGCATAACAGGCGCCTGCGGAATTAAAATAGAACTTAAGGTGAACAAGCTGATAATGGAGGCGTAAAATGGATTTCAATCTGAAAAAAGGGAGGAACGGGGTTATGGTCAGCTGTGAAAAATGGGGAATGTACGAGGGAAAGGATATTTTTCTTTGTACCCTGGAAAATGAAAAAGGAATGAAGGTCGGACTTACCAATTTCGGCTGTGCCGTGACCTCCATCCTGGTTAAGGGAATCGATGTCGCCCTGGGGTTTGATCATCCGGACGGCTATGTAAATCAAAACTGCTATCTCGGCGTTACGGCAGGGCGGTGTGCCAACCGCATCAAGGACGGCCGCTTTGAATTAAACGGAGCGGAATACGCGGTGAGCAGGAATCTGGGCAATCACCATCTCCACGGCGGTTTCAAAGGTTTTGACAAAGTTCTGTGGGATGTGGACGCCGTTGATCAGGAAAACAACGCGGTGCGGTTCTCCTATCTGAGCAAAGACGGCGAGGAAGGGTATCCCGGAAATCTTACCGTGAAGGTAACCTATTCCCTGGATGAAGAAGGCGGGTTGAAAATCGAATTCAAGGCGGAGACGGACCGGCCCACCCTCGTGAATCTGGCGAATCATACCTATTTCAATCTGTCCGGCCATGATTCGGGAAATATCGAAGATCATTGGGTAAAGATCCATTCAGACGCTTTCCTGGAAGCGGATCCGGAATGCGTGCCCACCGGGATGGTCTTGCCGGTCGCCGGCACGCCCTTTGAGTTCAGGGAATTCCACATGATCGGCGAGCGCATCGGGACTGATGATATCCAGCTGAAAAACGGCGGAGGATATGACCATAATTATATTATTGACCGCAAAGGGGACGGCGGACTGGTACTGGCGGCAGAAGCGGCCAGCGGTAAGACGGGGATCCAACTGCAGGTTTTTACCACGGCCCCCGGCATCCAGTTCTATTCCGGGAATAGCCTGAGTGAAAAGAATGCAGGTAAGGACGGCGCAATCTATGGATGGCGCTGCGGCTTCTGCCTGGAGACCCAGTTTTACCCCGACGCGATCCACCACCCGGAATTTCCCCAGCCCGTTCTACTGCCCGGGCAGAAATACAGCCATACGGCGGTCTACCGGTTTACTGAGCAGTCCAGCTGACTATATATTTCAAATCTCCTGACGCAAGGGTCGGATTTTTGATTTCCCAGACGCCTTCCAGCCCAAGCTCGGCTGCGGCAAGCTCAAAATGGCACATTGCGATACCCATGTCGATTTCCTGCATCTGAATTTCTTTGAATGCGTTGTTATAAGCAGGATTTTCTTTCATGAAAAGATGCCAGGTATTTTCCGTATCCTTAATGATCCTCCAGGGCTGTTTGTTCCCGGCGGAAGGGGCCAATCTGACCGCGGTAAGCACTTTGGAGTATTGTCCGCAGGAATCCGGATTGAGCGGCGTGACGACGGACACGTCGAAGAACAGCTCTTCCGGTTTCTTTCTGTTTTTTGCGCCGACTGCCATTCGAACCAGGTTTTCGGTCAATGTTCTTTTGTCGGCCGCGTATCCGACGGGGGTAACCGCCGGTATCAGTTCGTCCGTTCCCGCGTTTATTTTATCGGCAAAGGTACTCCTGTTCAGCGATCCGCCCAGCCAGCAGGTACCAAGGCCAAGGCTCGTCGCCATAAGGATAATTTTTTCCATGCAGTATCCGAAGTCCTCCATGGCGGTTTTATTTTTTCTGACCGCGCCGGCGATGAAAACCCGGGGACCTTTTATCATGCCGTAAGTCCCAAACTTCTTTAATTCATCCTGTTCATAATCCGTGGCATCCACGATTTCAAACCGTACATCGCTGCCAAAAGGCCCTTTTTTATTTTCATCAAAGCAGCCCCTGATCTTTTGAAGCTTCTCGCCTTCTATCTCTTTGCCGCTGTAGCTTCTGACAGAATATCTCTTTTCAATTACTTCAAATATCGCTTCCAT
>DATMXY010000132.1:0-5906 GCA_035561275.1 Anaerovoracaceae bacterium
TCCATGCAGCGAGACGGAAATATAAAAATAAAGAGA
Source organism: Anaerovoracaceae bacterium (assembly GCA_035561275.1). Lineage (GTDB taxonomy): Bacteria > Bacillota > Clostridia > Peptostreptococcales > Anaerovoracaceae > Anoxybacterium. The sequence goes on from DATMXY010000132.1 coordinate 37, forward strand.
CAGATTTCTCTGTCTCCTGAAAAGCTATACCATATGTATTTTAGCTTCTCGACGTGTGGACAGCGGCAGCGCCTTTTCCGGAAAACCGATGGTAATCGCCGCGACCATTTGACGGCTGTCCGGAATATCAAAGAGCTTCCGCCCCTCCGGGGAGTTGAAATACGGCTCTGCGTAGCCTACCCAGCAGCTTCCGAGCCCGATCTCATGGGCGGCCAATATGATATTGGCCGCCGCGAGGGAACAATCGTACCGATACCAGTAAGAACCTGTATCCCCATAGATCAGGACAAGTCCCGGAGCCCTGAAAAAAAGCTGGGCGGTTTTTGAAAGCACAGGCTTCATATGATCCGCAAACTGCGGATATTTTTCGCTGTTTGCGGCGATGTGCGCTTTCACCAGATCAGACAGCTTTGTTACTTTATCCGTGCCTTGCACTACGACAAAACTCCATGGTTCCAGTCCGTCCGCTGTCGGAGCGAGGGTGCCGAACTCAACCAGCCGCTTGAGGATATCCCCGGGCACTTCCTGATCCGTATACCGGCGCGTACTTCTTCTGGTTTTTATGCAATCAAGTGTGTTCATGCCCTTCTCCCAATGATATTCAAATCGTCGAAAATATTTCGCAGAATCTCTTTTCGTATTCCGCTTTCAATTCATCGCGGAAATCCGGATGCGCGATCTTTATCAGGGCTTTTGCCCTGTCTTTCAAGGTATGCCATTTTAAATGCGCGATCCCATATTCCGTCACCACATAATCCACGTCGGTCCTGGGGGTGGTGACCGCGGATCCCTCCCTCAGGAACGGGACAATCTTTGAAATTTTCGTACCATCCTTTGCGGCGGCTACCGAGGGCATCGCTACGATCCCGATCCCCTTTCCGTCCGCGGACATGGCTACGCCCCGGAAAAAATCAAGCTGCCCGCCGATCCCCGAAAATTGCCTCAAGCCGATAGATTCCGCGGAAACCTGGCCCATCAGATCCACCTCCATCGCTCCGTTGATGGAAACCATGTTCGAGTTTTTCGCGACAACGGCGGGATTATTGACATAATCGGACGTGCGCAGCTCGATCATCTTATTGTTGTCGGCAAAGTCATACAGCTTTTTTGTTCCCATCATAAAGGTGGCGACAATTTTGTTTTTATTGATTGACTTCCGGCTTCCATTGATGACGCCCGATCCGACCAGATCCACCACCCAGTCGGAAATCATCTCAGAATGGATCCCCAGGTCCTTTTTCTCCTTCATCAGGCCCATTACCGCGTTGGGGATCGCGCCAATCCCAAGCTGCAAAGTCGCGCCGTCCCTGACAAGAGAAGCGCAGTGTTCCGCGATCCGGTATTCTGTTTCCGTTATGGCGGGAGGCGGCAGCTCCTTGACCTCATGGGAAGTCTCAACGATATAGTCGAGCTCGTCGACGTGTATGTAGTCCTCTCCCGGCGTTCTGGGGACGAAATCATTGCATTCCGCGATAATGATCTTAGCCGAGCGCATCGCCTGCACGGTGTAATCGCAGGATACGCCGATGAAGCAGCGTCCCCGGCTGTCCGGTCTGGACAGCATCACGATGCATACGTCACAGGGAACCGCGCCAGTTCTGAAAACGTCGGGGACCTGATGCAGATAAGCCGGTATGAAATTGCTGTGACCGCAGGCTACGGTTTCCCGGGTGCCGGCGCCCAGGAAAAACCCTTCATATTTGAAATGTTTTCTATATTCCGGACGATACTGCTTCCCCTCTCCCTGGCTGACCATGTGTATAAATTTTACATCTTCATATGCGGCGTAATTCTCGACCATGGCGTCGATCAGCACCGGAGGCTCCGCGCATGCGTGGGCTACGACTACGTAGTCCCCGGATTTGATATGACCGACCGCTTCCGACGCCGGACACAGCTTACTGTTATATAGTTCTTTGATTGTCATCATCCAAGTCTCCTATTATCATTCAAGCCTCCCGATTGTCGTCCTGCCAAACTATTCCGCATCCCACTGAGCGATGATCTCGGGTATGATTTTATGCAGGTCCCCGACCAGAGCATAGTCGGCCACTTCAAAGATAGGCGCCTCGGAGTCCTTGTTGATGGCGATGATGATATCCGAGGTCTGCATTCCCGCCAGATGCTGGATCGCACCGGAAATACCGCAGGCAAAATAAATCTTTGGTTTGACGGTAGTGCCGGTCTGGCCTACCTGGTGGGACTGGTCGATCCAGCCCGAATCGACGGCTGCGCGGGAAGCCCCCACGACTCCTCCCACTTTGTCCGCCAGCTTTTTGATCAATTCAAATCCGGAAGCGTCTCCAAGCCCTCTTCCGCCGGAGCATATGATCTGGGCGTCCGATAAGGATACCAATTCCCTGACGGCGCTGACCTGCTCCACGACGGTAGTGCGGATATCGTCCCTGCCGAGGCTGTGATTCACGTTGATCAGCTCACCGCTCGCACAGGTGTTTTTTTCGAGCTTCTGCATCACTCCGGGCCTGACCGTGGACATTTGCGGCCTGCTGTCCGGACAGATGATCGTGGCCATGAGGTTTCCGCCGAAAGCAGGCCTGGTTTGCTTCAGGTTTTTGTCTTCCGAATTCCGGTCCAGGTTGTCTGTGTTCAGTGTCGTATATTTTTCAAGATAATCGATATAATTGGAAACCTTGATATCCAACCTCGTGCAGTCCGCCGTAAGCCCGGTATCCAGTCTTGCGGCGATGCGGGGAGCCAGGTCTCTTCCGATGTGGGTGGCGCCGAACAGCACGATTTCGGGCTTGTATTCCCTGATGGCGTCGGTGATCACCTTGGTATATCCGTCGGTGGTATAAGTCCGGAGCAATTCGTCCTGAATCAGGTAGACGCTGTCCGCACCGTAAGCGTAAAGCTCATGAGCCAGGGATTCCACTTTGTTTCCCACCAGCACGGCGCAAACCTTGCTGCCGCCGATCTCTCTGGAAAGGCGCCGGCCCTCCCCCAAAAGCTCCAGGGCGACGTTCATGAGCTTACCGCTTCGCTGCTCGGTGAACACCCATACGTCTTTATACTCTGACAGACTGCCCGCCGGAGCCGCGTTACTTTCATTTATTGTCATCGATTCTTCCTCCTTTTTCGTGGAATATCCCGTTATATGATATGCTTCTCTCTTAAGCTTCCGATGAGGCTGCCCGCCATCTCCTTCGGGGTCTCGCCTTCTACGGCGACGCCCTTTCCTTTGGGTTTCGGGGTAAAGGAGCGGAACACGTTTGTAGGGGACGCTTTGAGCCCCACCGTATTCAGATCCACTCCGATGTCCTGGGCGTTCCATACGGTGATCTCCTGGGCGCATGCCTTATAGATCCCGGTCACGGACATGTACCTCGGCTTGTTCAGGTCCTTGATGGCCGTCAACAGACAGGGAAGCTGCAAGTTGATCAGCTCATAGCCGTTTTCCAGGGCGCGCTTTACCGTGACCTCCCGGTCCTCGAACCGGAATTCCTTCACATAGGTAACCTGGGGCAGCCCCAGCTTTTCCGCGATCTGGGGACCTACCTGTGCGGTATCTCCGTCGATCGCCTGCCGTCCTGCAAAAACCAGATCATATTCACCGATTTTTCGGATTCCTGCGGCAATGGCGTTGGAGGTTGCCCAGGTATCGGACCCTCCCAGAGCTCTGTCGGAGAGCAGGATGGCTTCATCCGCTCCCATAGCAAGACAGTCCGTCAGCATATCCTTCGCCTGGGGCGGTCCCATGCTCAGCACGGTGATATGAGTATCCGGGTCTTGATCTTTTATACGAAGCGCCTCTTCCAGCGCATTTGCGTCATCAGGATTTAAAATACTGGGCACACCGTCGCGGATCAGTGTCCCTTTTTCGGGATCGATCCTGACTTCATTGGTGTCCGGCACTTGCTTTACACATACAATTATCTTCATGTCTCTACCTCCGCTCTCCTATTTAAATATATCTCCTGAGATGACCAGCTTCATGACCTCTGAAGTACCTTCGTAAATCTCCGTGATCTTCGCGTCTCTCATCATCCGTTCAACCGGATAGTCCTTGATATATCCGTAACCGCCGTGGAACTGCACCGCCTTCGTCGTCACATACATGGCGGTCTCCGAGCAGGACAGCTTCGCCTGAGCCGCCTCCGTTGTGCAGGGCAGTCCCTTTTGCCTTCTGTCGCAGGCGTAATAAAGAAGAAGCCTGGATCCGTCGATCCTTGTCTTCATATTGGCCATTTCAAAGGCGAGTGCCTGAAATTTATCCAGCGACCTTCCAAATTGCTTTCTCTGCTTCATATACGTTACCGTCTGGTCAAAGGCGCCCTGGGCGATTCCCAGCGCCTGAGCCGCGATTCCCAGTCTGCCGATGTCCAGTGAGGTCATCGCCACCTTGAAGCCTTTTCCAAGGCTTCCAAGCAGGTTTTCCTTCGGTACGACGCAGTCCTCAAACACCAGCTCCGCCGCGATGGAGCCCCGGATTCCCATCTTGTTCTCTTTTTTGCCTCTTGTGAATCCCGGCATGCCTTTTTCCACGATAAAAGCGCTGATGCCTTTCGTCCCTTTGCTTTTATCGGTCATTGCCATGATGATATAGACTTCCGCGATGCCTCCGCCTGAAATGAAGATCTTGCTGCCGTTCAGCAGCCAATGGTCGCCCTTGTCTACGGCCTTCGTCTGCAGGCCTGCCGCATCCGTCCCCGCATTGGGCTCTGTCAGGCCAAAAGCGCCCAGTTTCTTCCCGGATAAAAGATCCGGCAGATATTTTCGTTTCTGTTCCTCAGTCCCATATGTAAAAATCGGCCAGCAGCATAATGCATTATGAGTCTGAACGATGACGCCGTGGGAACCGCTGACCTTGGACAGCTCTTCCACCGCCATGATGTAGGCGATATAATCCGCTCCCGCGCCGCCGTATTCCTTCGGAAAGGGCATTCCCATAACTCCGAGTTTTCCGAGCTGCGCAACCGTTTCGTACGGATATTCGGCTTCTTCATCCATCCGTTCCACGATGGGCTGCACTTCGTTTACCGCGAATTCCCTTACCATCCTCCTGATCATTTCCTGCTCTTTGGTCGGGCTAAAATTCATGTGATTACCTCCTAGTATAATAATGATGTAGTCGAGATGACTACTTGGTTAATAAGTCTGTTTCTGTCTCAGATAATAGAAGAAGGAGTTCTTCCCTCATCAGATATTATCTCAAATCATTCTCATGTCTGAATGCTCCCCGATAGACACCAGACGGATTGTAAGGTATCATATATCCCATTGGATAGGATCATGAATGGATACCTCCTTGGGAAGCCGGTTCCTGCCGACCCATATCTATAAAACAGTCAATTCGTCCATTCAATGAGGTTTTACGAGCTGGTTGGGAGCTTCAGGCCATACCCGAATTACGCGCTAGGCTGTGTACTCATTGTCTGGTAATGGATTACTATCCGCGGTTTATTCCGTAACGAAAGGAGCATGTTTATGCAAAATCTTTGGTTTCAAAATGTTTACCTCTCAGTCGGCATTGATGTCGGCGCGGATTTCTCGTGGATGTCTATCGCTCTGCCAAACCAGACCTTCCATGGCAAGCCCTTCAAAATCATCCATTCCGCCATAGATTCGCTGCTTCTTGCTGTTTCTAAAATCAAAGAAGCAGAAAGCTATATTCTTTGGAAAGTCGCATTTTCCTTGAATCCACGGGCATCTATCATTACCCACTCTTCTGCTATCTTCGTGATAAGGGCTTTAATGTATCGGCAGGAAGCGGGATGGTTCCGCAAAGAACCCGGTACTGAGCGACTATTATCAGCGCAAGTGCCAGTGCAAGCCCAAAAACGTCGCGCTGGCCATTTGACCAGCCGTCGAAGAGTCTATTAAAGTTGCCCTTTTTTATTCAGAAGAAATAT
>DATMXY010000133.1:0-3778 GCA_035561275.1 Anaerovoracaceae bacterium
ACTAAAAAAATATATATGGAATATATTTACATATCGATTATGATATGGTAATATTAATTTGAATCAAACAGCCGTCAACCCGATACCGCCGGAGTATTGATAAAATAATGCTTGACGGGTATGGAGAATTATATTATGATATCAACAGAACAAATGTTCTTTGGTCGTGACGGTGATTTCAAAGATTTTTACATAACGGGAGGATTTGTACATGGGCATCAATAAAGAGGAAAAGGAAAAAGCGTTGGAAGCAGCAATGCTTCAAATACAAAAACAATTTGGAAAAGGCGCCATCATGAAGCTCGGCAGCAGTGAAGCAAATTGGAGCGTTGAGGCTATTCCTACCGGAGCCGTGAGCCTGGATATCGCCACCGGCATCGGCGGTATTCCCCGCGGAAGGATTACGGAGATCTTCGGGCCGGAATCCTCCGGAAAGACGACGCTTACGCTGCATATCATTGCGGAAGCGCAGAAGATGGGCGGTAAGGCCGCATTCATCGACGCGGAGCACGCTTTAGACCCCGAATACGCGAAAAACCTTGGCGTCGATGTAAGCGAACTTGTGGTGTCCCAGCCTGATACGGGAGAACAGGCTCTTGAAATCTGTGAGATGCTGGTGCGCAGCAACGCCATTGACGTGGTCGTGATCGACTCCGTGGCCGCTTTGGTACCGAGGGCGGAGATCCAGGGAGAGATGGGCGACAGCCACGTGGGGCTGCAGGCCCGCCTGATGTCGCAGGCGCTCAGGAAACTCGCCGGCGCCATCAATAAATCAAACACCTCGGCAATCTTCATCAACCAGCTGCGCGAAAAGGTTGGCATCATGTTCGGCAACCCCGAAGTCACCACCGGCGGCAGAGCGCTGAAATTCTACGCCTCCATGCGTCTTGATGTCAGAAAGGTCGAAAGCATCAAATCCGGCGATGCCGTCCTCGGAAACCGCACCCGTGTGAAGGTCGTAAAAAATAAGGTTGCGCCTCCCTTCAAGCAGGCGGAGTTCGATATCATGTACGGACAGGGGATATCCAGGGAAGGAGACGTCCTCGACTGCGCCGTTGAAGCGAAAATCGTCGAAAAGGCGGGTTCCTGGTACAGCTTTAACGGCGAACGGATCGGGCAGGGCAGGGAAAACGTCAAGACATTCCTTGCGGAAAACAAGGATATTCTGGCTCAGATCGAAGCGAAGCTCATGAGCAATATTGCCGCGTTAAAGCCCCTGAAAGTAGATGAAGACGGCGTGGTCATCGAAGACTGAGACCAAAGAATTAAGAATTAAGAATCAGAAATTATATAACGCTGAAACGAATGCTTAAAACCGCGAAAATTGCCGAAAATACTATTTGACAGGAAATTGCTTGTATGATATTATAAATGTCTGTAAGCCGCTCAGAATGGGCTCTTTTAAAAGCGAGACGCTGCCCCTAATGGCGAGACTGGATAGAGGAGGTAAAAAAGGAATATGTATGCAGTAATCGAAACCGGTGGAAAGCAATACAGAGTGCAGGAAGGCGACGTGATCACCGTTGAAAGGCTTAAAGCCCTTGCAGGTGAAAGCGTAGCGTTTGACAGGGTATTGGTGCTCGCCGACGGTGAAACAGTTCAGATTGGTACGCCAATCGTTGAAGCAGCAAAGGTTTTTGGCACAGTAGTTGAAAATGGTAAAGGGGAAAAGGTTATCATCTTCAAATATAAGTCAAAAAAGGATTACAGAAAAAAGCAGGGACACAGACAGCCGTACACAATGGTTAAAATAGAATCGTTGTCAGCGGAAGGAAAACCGGCAGCCAGGAAAGCAGCTGAAACGCCTGCCATCGCCGAAAAAGCGGCAGAGCCCGCCGTGAATACGGAAGCTCCTGTGGAAGCAAAGCCTGCGGCGAAAAAAGCTCCCGCTGAGAAAAAACCGTCAGCAAAAAAGGCGGCAACTGACAGCGAAGCAGCAGAAAAAAAGCCTGCGGCTAAGAAGGCAGCAAAACCGGAAGCTGAAACGGCAGAATAACGAGGCATTATAATCTTCAGCATTTCACATAGAATCCGGAGGCTCTGGCCCTCGGATACGCAAAGACAGCACAAAGGAACAGGAGGTGTAGTCTATGGCAAGTAAAAAAGGAGTAGGAAGCTCCAAGAACGGACGCGACAGTGAGTCGAAACGGCTTGGCGTCAAAAGAGGAGACGGGCAGTACGTAAGCGCCGGCAGCATTCTGGTCAGACAGAGAGGGACGAAGTTTCATCCCGGAAACAACGTAGGCATCGGCGGAGACGATACTTTGTTCGCAAAGGTCGACGGAGCTGTAAAGTTCGAAAGATATGACAAGACCAGAAAAAAAGTAAGCGTTTATCCGAAAGAAGCATAAATAAAATGATGTAAGGCTGTCTCATAATATAGAATAACGAGACAGCCTTTTTATTACGCCTGCCGGGCGTATCCTCTCAGAAGAGGACATATCCCGCCACGGCGCGGAACAGCTAATTTAAAGAAGGTGATAGAATGTTTGTAGACAGGGCTAAAATATCCATCAAGTCGGGAAAAGGCGGCGACGGCTGCGTTTCCTTCCGAAGGGAACCCTTTGTGCCGGAAGGCGGACCCAATGGGGGCGACGGAGGGAAGGGCGGCGACGTCATTTTCCAGGCCGACGGCAGCCTAAGGACTTTGATGGATTTTCGATATAAAAAGAAATATGAGGCGGAAAACGGCCAGAATGGCATGAAATACAACCGATTCGGCAAAAAAGGCGAGGACCTGGTGATCAAGGTGCCCCCAGGGACTATCGTTATTGATGAAAAATCCGGGCTTGTCATGAAGGATCTGGTAACGGATGGAGACCGCTTTGTCGCGGCAAGGGGCGGTAAGGGCGGTAAGGGCAATGTGAACTTTAAGAATTCCGTCCGCCAGGCGCCGAATTTCGCGGAAGCCGGCGGCTTTGCCCAGTCGCGGAACGTGATCCTTGAGCTGAAGCTCATCGCCGACGTAGGCCTTATCGGTTTTCCAAATGTAGGAAAGTCCACCTTGCTCGCCATCAGCACCAGCGCAAATCCCAAGATCGCAAACTACCATTTTACAACGATCACACCGAATCTTGGAGTGGTTGAGATCTTCGACACAAGCTTTGTCATGGCGGATATCCCGGGTCTTATTGAAGGCGCCCATACCGGCGCGGGACTGGGGCTTGATTTTCTGAAACACATCGAGCGGACCAAACTGCTGATCCATGTTGTTGATGTATCCGGTTCGGAGGGCAGAGACCCCATTGATGATTTTGAAAAGATCAACAATGAGTTGGGCTCTTTCGGAGAAAAACTTCTGAAAAAACCCCAGATCGTGGCCGCCAACAAGATGGACATGCTGGACGGGGAGGACGAGAGATATACGACATTTAAAAAATATACCGAAGAGAAGGGCTATCAGGTATTTCCGATTTCAGCGCCAATCAATCAAGGCGTCCATGAGCTTCTTGCCGCTGTCGCCGCCGAGCTTCACCGCATCGAGCAGGAGTCGCAGGAAGAGGAAGTCTATGAATTTTATGACTTCGAAAAAGACAGGGAAGACCCCGATTACAGGGAAATCCATGCTTCCAGGGACGGCGAAGTCTATACTCTGGAAGGGAAGCAGCTTCGAAAGATCTTCAATTCAACCAACTTCAACGATTTTGGTTCGCTGCGTTATCTGTATAAATACATCGAAAAGAACGGCGCCATCGATAAGCTGAAGGAGCTTGGGCTGGAAGAAGGCGATACCATCCGTATCTTCGATTATGAATTTGAATATTATGACGAATAGGAA
>DATMXY010000134.1:0-8052 GCA_035561275.1 Anaerovoracaceae bacterium
GTGTTACATTCAGGAGGGATATTATGGAAAAATCGATCAGAAGACCTATCGCCGTAATATTTGCGGTATTGATGGCTTTTCTTCTTATTCCGGTCGCTTCGTATGGGGCGTCGGACACTGCCGACGATATTAAATATTCGGTTCAAACAGGGGACGTGCTTAAATTTAAAGAAAATGATTTTAACAAAGTCTGCAAGAGACTGAACGGAGAAGAGCTGGACTTTGTCTATTTCGATCTTCCCTCTTCGTCAAAGGGTGTCTTATGGTACGATTACGACGGCAAAAATGAGGAGGAAGTCGACGAGGACGACGAATATTATTATGACTATGATGATTGGGCAATCGACGACGTCTCTTTTGTTCCCAAAAAAAATTATACCGGTACGGTGACCGTCAGTTATACCGGCTACGACGTCGATGATAACGAATTCACCGGAAAAATTAAAATCACCGTCACAGAGAAGGGCGGCGAGGCCGACGATCTTACATACACCGTCGCTTCGGACAAGACGGTGGACTTTGATGAAAAGGATTTTGACGACGCCTGCTTTGATGCGAACGACGAGGATCTTGACTATGTCACTTTCACCTTGCCCGCCTCGTCAAGGGGAGTTCTGTATCTGGGCTATGACGACGGGGACTATGACTCCAAAGTGAGCGAGTCCACAAAGTATTATTATGACAGGGATCCGGCAATCTACGATATAACCTTCGTCCCGAAAGCAGGTTATACCGGCACGGTGACCATAAACTACAAGGGTTATGATGTGGAAGGCGGTAATTTCACCGGATCGGTAAAAATCAAAGTGGACAAAGGTGTCAGCGAAGACGGGGATATCAATTATACCGTTGATGCAGGCGATGAGCTGAATTTCGACGAAGAGGATTTCAACGACTTCTGCGAGGATGAAAACGATGAAACATTGAATTTTATCGTATTTCCTTCGCTGCCTTCCTCCTCAGAGGGCGTCCTCTGGTACGACTATGACGGCAGAGACGAAGAGAAGGTTGTCAAGAATGAGGAATACTATTACGACGACGACCTGTCCATCGACGACATCACCTTTATCCCCAACGAGAAATTTTCCGGATATGTTGAAATAGAATTCGAAGGGGAGGATATGGATGGGGATTCCATCGAGGGTACCATCGTGATCCAGGTGAAAAATGAAGATCTTGCGGCGGACGATATCTTCCTGAACGGAACGGCAGGCTCCCCTGTCCTTATGCAGGACGTGTATTTCAACAGGGCATGCGATGAGATCCTGGACGACACGCTTGACTATGTGAAATTCACCCTGCCTTCCACATCTTACGGCACCCTGTATTACGACTACAAAGCCAACAACGGCACTTCCCTTGTCGCCGCTTCCACGAAATATTACTATGAAGACCGGTCGCCGTACCTCAAAAATGTGTCCTTTGTCTCCGCGGGTACCGCCGCGGGAACTTACACCATTAAGTATACCGGATTTGGCGCAGACGGAGGCTCGTTTACGGGTCAGATGAAGATCACTGTGACGGCAAAGACGGGAACGGGGACGGCAACGCCGGCGGGCATCGGTTCTCAATATTTCAGCGACGTTACCGCGGATTATTCCTGGGCGGCCACCTTTATCGACAATCTTTATTCAACAGGCATCGTTAAGGGAATAACCGCCACAGACGGTACGCAGCATTACAGCCCGGCAAGCAAAATCACCCGCGCCGACTTCCTGCTGCTGTTGTGCAGGGCTTTGAACGTCACTTCCTCCACCACGGCGGGCAACTTCAGCGACGTTGCCGCCGGAAGCTACTATTACGACGCCCTTGCCGCAGCAAAGGCTCTGGGCATCGCACAGGGCAGCGACAACAAATTCAACCCCAACGCGATTATTACCCGTGAAGACGCCATGGTCATGGCGCTACGGGCCATGACCGTGACCGGCAATTCCCCGGGCGCCGGCAATGTTTCGGATCTGTACGCCTATAAGGACTACGGCACCGTTTCCACCTATGCCAGAGAAGGCGTAGGCGCTTTGATCAAAGCAGGGATCATAACCGGAAGTGACGGCCAGCTCCGTCCGAAGAGCAGCCTGACCCGGGCGGAATCCGCCGCCATCATTTATCGGATAAAATATTAGGATATGTGGAAACAAAGCAGGCTGCGAGTGCAATCTAACAGCCTGCTTTTTTGTGCAATATATCATGAACTGCTGTACGCCTCTGAAGGCGGACAAAGGGATTTCTATTCGATTATTATGTGGTATTCCCGCATCCAGAAATCGATCTGCAGGAGATAGGCCAGCAGCTGCGGCGCATTCATCAGCTGGCCGAACCATGGAATGTTGGTATCCCGGGTGAGGGATAAGGCAAATTCTCTTACCGCCTTCTTATTGATAAAAGGAAACAGGGGCGAGTCTTCTCTGTCCAGCAGGGCCAGGGTCAGGCCACTCATCGCTTCCACATAGGAAGGATTATGGGTTTTCGGATAAGGACTCTTCTTTCTCCACAGCACATCCTCCGGCAGCATTCCCGTCAAGGCGTACCGGAGCAGTCCCTTTTCCCGGTCCCTGTAATATTTCATTGTCCAGGGGACGTTCCACATGTATTCTACGACCCTGTGATCGCAGAAGGGCACTCTCAGTTCCAGCCCTGTCGCCATGCTCATCCGGTCCTTCCGGTCAAGAAGGGTCGGCATCCACCGGGTCAGGTTCAGGTAAAACAATTCCCGCTTCCTTGCTTCCTCCGGGCTGTCTCCTTTATAGCGCGGCACTTCTACTAACGCTTCCCGGTAACGGTCTTCAACATACCGTTCCGGCCGGATCGCATTCAGCAGCTCGGCGGAAAAAAGCTTCAGCTTTTCGTTCAACCTGCGGGTCCAGGGAAACGTAACGGCGTTTTCGCCGCTGTCCCTGTAAAACCAGGGATATCCGCCGAAGACTTCGTCGGCGCATTCCCCGGACAGCCCTACCGTTGCACGCTCCTTGATCCACCGGCTGAACAGCAGCAGTGAGGAATCCACGTCCGTCATACCCGGCAGGTCCCTGGCAAAAACAGCGGGGAAAATCGATTCCGCCAATTCCGGCGTATCGATGTAGCATACGGAATGCCTGGTGCCAAGATATTCCGAAACCTTTTCCGCCCAGGGAGCGTCCGGGTTCGGCTGGAATTCATTTGCCCGGAAGAACTTGTCGTTTCCCACATAGTCGATGGAAAAGCTTCGGATGGGATCCTTCTTTTCATTTCTGTATACCTCCGCGGCGACGGCGGTGATGGCGCTGGAATCCAGCCCTCCCGAGAGCAGGGTACACAGGGGAACGTCGGATACCAGCTGCCGTTTGATAGAATCGTAAACCAGTTCGTGGACGGCGGCCACCGTATGTTCAAAATCCTCTTCATGGGAATGACTGTTCAAGGTCCAATACTGTCTGATCTCATATCCGTTCTTGCCGACCTTCATGCAGTAACCCGGCTTCAATTCGTTTATGCCTGAAAATACGCCATGCCCCGGGGTCCTTGCCGGACCCAGCGCAAAAACCTCCGCCAACCCTTCTCTGTTTATTTTCGGCGAAACCATCGGATGCGCCAGAATCGCCTTTATTTCCGAAGCAAAGAGGAAGGAACCGCCCTTTCGGCTGTAGAACAGGGGCTTTACTCCGATACGGTCCCTCGCCAGGAACAGCTCTTTCCTTTTCACATCCCAAACCGCGAAGGCATAGATCCCGTTCAGCTTCTCGACGCATCCTTCGCCCCACTCGATATAGGCGTTCAGCAATACCTCCGTGTCGGACCATCCCTCAAATATGTAGCCCTTCGGAAGCAGTTCCCGGCGTATATCCTCCGTATTATATAATTCTCCGTTATAGACGAGAACGTACTCATTATCCCCTGCTCTGCGGACCATGGGCTGTTTGCCGCCTTCCGGGTCCACGACCACCAGGCGGCGGTGTCCCAATGCCGCCTCGGCTGAAAACCAGTATCCCGAAGCGTCGGGCCCCCGGTTCGCGAGCTTATCCGCCATCGCCCTCAGTATATCCGTTTCATTTGACAGATCCCTGGAAAAGTCTGTCCATCCGACAATTCCGCACATATATGATTCCTCCCGATATCTAAATCTAGAAACCGCAGGCGTCCAATGGACGCCGCCGTTTACTGCAAGAAGAGCGCCCTCAACTCCGTTGTTTTCAGGACGCTCTCTTATCTTAACCATTACCAGATCAGTATATGTGCCGATATAGAAAGGGGTTCTATGCAAAAGAAAAAAGCGGCCGGGCCGCTTGGCTTTGCCGCTTAGCAGAACCGCTTGGGTGAGCCCTCCGTCGAGCCGCTTTTACTAAATGCTGTTATTCAACGCTTCAATGACGCACTTTACCAGAGATACGGCATACTGTTCCCTGTAGCTGTCTGTTTTCATTTTATTTAAATCATCTTGATTGGAAATATAAGCCCCTTCAATGATCACAGCCGGCATAAGGGTCCGGCGCAATACCGCCAGTCCGGTGCTTATCTTTGTGCCCCGGTCAGTCACCCCCAGATTCGCGGAGATAGTCTTCTGCAGATTTTCCGCCAGAGTCACGGCAGAAATCCCGTTGAGCGGAGGATCATTCGGCCCTCGGTAATACACTTCTGTTCCATTGGGAACCGATGAGCTGTTGGCGTTATTATGGATTGACACATAAAGCGAGGCGCCTAAATTGTTTGCGATATCCTGTCTGTCATAAAGAGGGACATATACGTCTTCCGTTCTGATCATGTAAAGCCTTACGCCCGCCGCTTCAAGCAATTTCTGCACGCGTAACCCGATGTCAAGGTTGACGTCCTTTTCATACAGGACGATGCTACCGTATTCATATCCGAGGGCTCCCGTATCCTTTCCACCATGTCCCGGATCGATGACGACAAGCTTATTCCGCGCTTCCTCCGCAACCGCAGGCAGGCCGTATTGATCGAGTATTGCCAGATCTTCTTCCGTGAGCGATCCCTGTTCGGATTCCGGAGCAGTAACATTGTCTTCCGTGGAACCGTCGTCCTCCTCAAAGTTCAAAAAGAACGTCCTTTCAGAATCTGACCGGCTCACCGTTCCGGAAGCAGAACCCGTCAATTCCGCTGTGATCCTTACGGTATCCCTTGAATATTGGGAATAGTCGATGGACTTAATGAAAGGGCTCTCCTTTTCTAGCATTCCGTCCTGTATGTTCAGCTTTGCACCTTTGATTTCAAATACCAGCCGGCTGGGATCCGTCATTTTATAGGTCTTTACGTCCGGAACTTCCCTGTCGGCTTTTATGGTCACCTTGTCTCCTTTACTGGAAAGCTGGATGCTTCGTATGACTGCCAAATCCTTTTCATCGATCGGGGAAACGATGCTCACGGTCCTGCTCACCTCATCCCACGATACTTCGCAGCCCAATGCTTCGGAAACAAACCGCACCGGTATCATAGTCCTGCTGTTGATGATCCGGGCCGGAACGTCCAGCGTCTTTACCGTCCCGTTTATGTATGCGTCCGTGGACCCGATGGTGAGTTTGATCTCCGTGTCACGGCCGCTGAGAGTAACCTCCCGGGACGCCTCATTCCAGGATGCTGTTCCTCCCATCGCCTCGAATACGACCCTTATCGGAGCCAGTGTGCGTCCGTTTTCAATAACCGGAGGCGTATCGGTTATAATGTCGGCGCCGTCAAGCTTTATCCCGATGCCGCCGGGATCCGCGAAGCATACCGCCGCGCCTAAAATCACCGCAATCATTGTTAAAAATGCCATTCTGATCAGTCTGTTCATTCTCTCTGGCCTTCCCCATGATAATAGAAATATTATCCTATAGAAAGGACTGCAATTTCAAGGATATACATTTTCCTGCCTTTCCATATTTATACATTATTTCGTAAAAATCGACCTTTTTTTCCGTGTGGTACAATTACATTATCAATTGCATTTTTCAGTTCTTCGAGGGGCAATCCCAATTGGCCGTACAAATGCATATAATGGAGGAATAATGAATAATGAATTAGGAAGGTAGGTAAAATGAAACCATTATATGAGCAGCTTATACCATATGCCCTTGAAGTTGATATGTTCGTTTGGGACAGCCGGCCGCAGCAGGATGAAGCTGTTGAAGCGGCAGCTGCGGAAGACGGGGCGGATTATATCCAGACGAGTCAGCTGCCCCAGGATATCAACAGGGTCCTGACAGTGATCAACAGGGATTTATCACGTTATTTCAATGATCTGGAAAGATATGGCGTTCCCCGGGCGATAACCCAGTGGGTTTTCCTCAGTATCGTTACTTATGTTTTAAGAAATGCGGCCAATTACAGCGGGAGCATCGATCAGAGAACGGCACAGATCCTCAGGAGCCTGCGCAATGACTCTCCGCTGTTATTTAGTACATTAAGAGGATTTGGCGTGCCCGCCAGAATTATTGATGATATATTCACAGACATTATCAGAACCACATTGAGGATCATCGGCGGCCAGCCGGGGCCGGGACCGAGACCGCCGGCACCAGGTCCAAGACCGCCAAGACCACCGGGTCCGGCCCCCGGCCCCGGCGCCGGATGGAGCCAATGGGAGGATCTCGGAGGTATTCTGACCTCCGCGCCCGCCGTGGCATCCTGGGGTAATAACCGGCTTGACGTTTTCGGCAGGGGGCAGGATCAAGCCCTCTGGCATATTTGGTGGGACGGCGGGAGATGGAGCAGCTGGGAAAGTCTCGGCGGCGTGCTGACCTCAGCCCCTGCGGCAGTTTCCTGGGGGCCAAACCGGATCGACGTCTTTGCAGTCGGAACAAACCAGTCCCTCTGGCATATTTGGTGGGACGGAAACAGATGGAGTAATTGGGAGGACCTGGGAGGCAGACTGACCTCCGCGCCCGCCGTGGCATCCTGGGGGAATAACCGGCTTGATGTTTTCGGCAGGGGGCAGGATCAAGCCCTCTGGCATATTTGGTGGGACGGCAGGAGATGGAGCAACTGGGAAAGTCTCGGCGGCGTGCTGACCTCAGCCCCTGCGGCAGTTTCCTGGGGGCCAAACCGGATCGACGTCTTTGGCAGAGGGCGAAACCAGACCCTCTGGCATATTTGGTGGGACGGGAACCGGTGGAGTCAGTGGGAGGACTTGGGAGGCGGAACGATTACCTCCGGACCTGCCGCGGCATCCACAGGGGTAAACCGGCTTGACATCTTTGCCCGCGGACCGAGAAACCAATTGCTGTACCGGACCTGGAACGGAAACAGATGGAGCGCCTGGGAATCCCTGGGCGGCGTGATCACTTCAGAACCGGCGGCGGTTTCCTGGGGCGGCAGACGGCTTGACGTCTTTGCCAGAGGCCAGAATAATCATCTCTGGCATATCTGGAGGCCCTGAGCCCGGACCGCAGATATAATCCGATAAACTGATTTGAAAAAACAACGCCCCGTGTGATTTCCACGCGGGGTGTTGTTTACCTCTTTTCAACGGCGTCTTTCAAGGCCTTGTTTCGCTCTACTCTGGCATTTCTCTGTGCAACAGACAAATACTGAAAAACTCCGGACGTCAGATAATCTCCCATATTTAATGAATGATGCAGCAGCCTGGCGGAGATATCCATATCCCTTTCGAAATTATTTGCCATGAGTGAAATCGTTCCATCGATCGTCATTGCGATATAAGTATACAGTAAATTCCGCCATTGCGTTACTTCCCAGAACGGATTGATCCCGGCGTAATGGGCGGAGATGTCGTCTGCGTTTTTATACAACTGAGAAGTAGTAGCGTCAAGATTTACCTGTTCCCCCTCCTTCATAGCGCCCGTCAGCGTGATCAGGTAAATAACCTGCATCTGCAGCAGATGCAGCAGCGTGCTCATAGATGACGTTCCGAATATCATCTGTATTTTTTCGATCTGCTTCACCGGCAGTGCATACAACCGGGTGGCAATGACGTCTTTGTTGCCGAAATCGGCCGCTAACGAAACGATATAGGACCTTGTCAGAAAATATTGCTCCGACATCAGCGCCCTGAAGTCACTCTGCATGTTCATCAATCCGTAGGAAATAAGAGGCATCCGCTCAAGACTTATAACTGCCATATCA
>DATMXY010000135.1:0-10054 GCA_035561275.1 Anaerovoracaceae bacterium
AAACATAGGAGGGAAATTATGGGATATCAATTTGAATTAATCGACGAGAAAGAACAGCCGGTACTTTCCATGCGTACAAGGACGCCGGTGGGCAATCTGCCGCAGGAATTGGGAAAGGCATACGGCGCAATTATCCAATACATCGGGGAAATCGGAGAAAAGACGGAAGGGCCGGCTTTTGCGGCATATTACAGCATGGACATGGAAGACCTCGATGTGGAGATGGGATTTCTCGTTCCAAAACCGATTCCCGGGAACGATGAGATACAGGCGAACGTTATCCCGGCGGGCAAGCAGGCGGTTTATCTGTACAAGGGGCCGTACGCAGAGATGGAACCGGCATATCGTGCCATGATGGCGTGGTTGGATGAAAACTCTTATGTGCCCACCGGCGTGAGCTACGAATTTTACTACAACTCACCGGAGGAAGTACCGGAAAGCGAACTCTTGACAAAAATAATATTTCCGCTTAAATAAGGTTTATCGATTCATGAGGCGCTTATCCACAGCGCCTCCAAACATTATGAAAGGCCTACAAGTCCAGATATACCCTGACTGCATTTCTTATTTTTTCTTTTATTTCATGATTTTTTATTTCGCCGTATTTTTCACCCAGGCGATCCTTAGCGACAGCCCTGATTTGGTGCGCCATTACGATGGAATCCTTCGGCAACCCGGATTCTTCTTTGCTTAAATATGCTTCGATGGGGTAAACCTTCCTGCCCTGTTTAACGGTCGTTAATGAAACAACGGTTATGATCGGTAAATGCTGATTCACTTCTTCTGAAGAGATCACCAGAACCGGCCTGAACCCAGCCTGCTCAGATCCCCTTACCGGATCAAGATCAGCCCGGAATATTTTCCATTGATAATTTACCATTCGTGCAGCCTCCCGGAAGTCTCGCGGTCAACCGCTTCAAAATCTTTCATGCAGTCCTCAAGATCCTTCATAAACAGAGGATCTTTGGAGGCCTTTTCCATTTCTTTCGCAAGAATTTCTTTTTTTATCTTTGCGGAGTATTCCTCCAGAGCCTCTCTTACGCCGGCATTCACGGAAGGAATACAATCATACTTTACATATTCCTTTAACTCCTCCAATAAATCAGCCGGCAAGGAAAAAGTAACGTTTTTTAATTTTTTGTGCATAAACTCACCGCCTTAATATAACATAAAATAATATTGGATAATTATATTGTATAAAAATATATGACGAAAAGCAATACGAAATTTTGCAGAATCTCGATTACTTGACGAGAACGCCTGCATCGCATAAGATAAACGAATTAATAAAGAAAAAATCCCCTATGCTTCCGGGCGTGGGGGATTTTTTTGCGGCATAATGCGCCAATACCGACTGAAGGTATCTTATTTTATTTCAACAGGCTGCGCAGCATTTTAAATTTCTTTTCCGAATACGGATGATAGCGTACCGGCAGGTCGATCCAGGTGGATTTTCGGACCATGCTGCGGTAGTGGGTAAAGGTGTCGAAGCTCAATTTGCCGTGATAGCTTCCCATGCCGGAATGGCCGACGCCGCCGAAGCCCATGCGGGGATTGGCCAGGTGGATGATGGTGTCGTTGATGCAGCCACCGCCGAAGGAGCAGGTATCCAGTATTTTTTTCTCCACCGCCCTGCTTTCCGTAAACAGGTACAGCGCGAGGGGTCTGGGCCGGGAGCGTATGAATTTGATGCAGTCGTCCAGTGAAGTGTAGGTCATCAGCGGAAGGATGGGTCCGAAGATCTCCTCCTGCATGATGGGGGAATCCGGAGCGATCTCTGTCAGCACGGAGGGCTCGATAAACCGCCTGGATTCGTCGAAGCCGCCGCCGATGGCCGCTTTTTCGTCTTTCAGCAGGCGGGTCACGCGCTGAAAATGCTTTTCGCTGATGATAACGGGCATATCGGACATGTCCCCGCCGGGAAAGAATTCTCTGAGCGCCTTTTCGTATTCTTCCAGAAATTTTTCCTTGACCGTTTCATGAATCAGCAAGTAGTCCGGCTCCACGCAGGTCTGGCCGGCGTTGAGGACTTTTCCAAAGGCGATGCGTTTTGCTGCAAGCTTAAGGTTTGCCGTTTCGTCTACGATGACGGGGCTTTTTCCGCCCAGCTCCAGGGTCACCGGCGTAAGGTGTTTCGCTGCTGCGGCCATGACGGTCCTGCCTACCTCGACGCTTCCGGTAAAGAAGATGTAATCGAATACTTCCTCCAACAGGGCGTTGTTCTGCTCTCTGCCTCCTTCCACCACCGCGACGTATTCCGGCAGGAAGATATCACCGAGAATCTTTGCGAGGGCGCCGCTGGTTGCAGGGGCATAGGCCGAGGGTTTGACCACTGCACAGTTGCCTCCTGATATCGCGCCCACAAGGGGCACAAGGCAGAGCTGAAGCGGATAATTCCAGGGCGACATGATCAGCGCGACGCCGTAGGGCTCCGGAACCACGAAGCTCTTCGCGTGAAACTGGGTCATTGGCGTCATGACCGATTTTGTCCGGACCCAGCGGGGCAGGTGTTTCAAGTGGAACCGGATCTCGTCCAGCACCATGCCCGTCTCGGTCATATAGGCCTCAAAGTGCGATTTGTTAAGATCGGCCTTCATCGCTTTATTGATCAGGTTTTCATTATCCCGCAGAGCCTTCTGGAGCTTGCGGAGGGCCTCCATCCTGAATGACAGCGAACGGGTGGCGCCGCTTTCAAAATATTCGCGCTGGCGTGCGATTAGAGAGCCAAAGTTCGTATCCATAGGATCCCTCCAGGTAAAATGTACAAAATAATATATATCAAAGTATATCACAAGTATATATCAAGTGCCTTAAACAGTCCCATTCTTTTTTAACGTATGGAACGCATCCTCCGCGATTTCCACGGACAGATTGATATCGTCCTCCGTCAGCGCCGCGTTGATAAAATGGTTGTGATGGGAGGTCAGGAAGATCCCCCGCTTCACGCATTCGGCGATCCACTGCTGATGGATCATCAGGGAATCGTCGTCGGCAAGCCTCAGATAGAACAGAGATGGCGCCCCGGAAACCACCAGGTGGAAGCCGTTATTTGCCGCTGCCGCCCTGAATCCGTCCGTCAGCTTCGTGCCCAGTTCTTCGAAAAGCTTCGGCGCATTCAAAGCCTTCAGCTTGTTGATGCATGCGATGCCAGCGGCGAAGGGGACTGCGCTCATCCAATAGCTGCCTGTAAAAGTAATGCTGCTGACGACATCTTTCAGGGATTCCCTTCCGCAGAGGGCTGAGACGTTATATCCGTTGGCCAGGGCCTTGCAGAAGCAGATCAGGTCCGCCTGAAATCCGAAATAGTGGTCGGAACCGGCCAGGTCCAGCCGAAAGCCGGCGCGGACGTCGTCGATGATCAGCACGACGCCGTGGTCGTCGCAGAGCTTTCGGACCTTCTGCCAATATCCTTCATCCGGGAAGAAATTATCCCGGAAGTTACCGTGCATATAAGGCTGGGCGATGAGCCCCGCGATCTTTCCCTTATGCTCGCCGAAGAGCTTCTCCAGCGCCGGGTAATCGTTGAAGTCCACATAGAGGTTGTTCATGACGTCTTCTTCCAGGACGCCGGGATAATCAAGCTTCTGCGCCCAGGGAGAAGCGCCGTGGTAATAGCCGTTGAAGAATACGATCTTCTTCCTGCGGGTAGCCGCTCTGGCCGTCAGGACTGCCAGGGAGGTCGCGTCGCTTCCGTTCTTGGCAAAGAACGCCCAGTCGGCGCTTGCCACCGTGTCCACCAGCAGCTCGGCAAAGTCCACCATGACGGCGGAAGGAATCGTAACGCAGTTTTCCTTTTTCAGCTGCTCCAGCGCGGCGGCGTCCACGTCCTCGTCGCAGTAGCCCAGTACGTTAGGGCCGTACCCGCACATATAGTCGATGTAGTCGTTTCCGTCCAAGTCCCAGAAATGGGAACCCTTTGCTTTGGAAGAAAACAGGGGGAAGGCGTCATTGGGAACGTAGCAGCCCTCGGACGGGCCCTGATGGCCGTAGATTCCGGAGGGGATCACCTGAAACGCCCGGGCGAAGGCCTCCCGGCTTTTGGGATATTTGTATGTCGAAAATTCCATATCAATAGCCTCCTAACTCATTCTAACTCAGGTACTGGCCGACCCGGTCAAGGATACGGTTCATATTGTCGATCATGTTCAGCATGCCGCGCATAGCGACGCTTCCGTTGCAGATACAGGCCATGGAGCTGACCTCGCCGTTGAGCAGCTGCCTTGTGATCTCAAGGTTGGAAAAGGCCAGGACCGCCCGCGGCTTTTCACAGGGTTTTTTTATGGTGGTAAGATGATGGTCTTTCACGTTTACGGTCACCCCCATCACGTCCTTGATTTCGATGGCGATGTCGCCGTCGGGCATCAGTCCCGCGCTGAACCGTCCGCTTTTATCGGTATTGCCGACCTGGGCAATGGCCGCCGCGGCCGTGTAAAGAGTCAGTTTCGTATTGATCTCCCGGAAGGCTTCGTTCTCCAAAGCCTCCTTCGACGGTTTCAGGTATTTTGTAAGCAGCTCCGTCAGCGGCACGAAAGTCTTTGTAAGGAATGAAATCTTTGTAAATCCCTTTGAGGGAATCGGCGTCACCGTTCCTTCGATCAAGCCGTTGAATTTCTCGCAGGAGGAAAAGGGAAGCTTGATGGTGCAGCCTTCGCACCCTTCCATAATGCGGCAGCCGCCGTCGTTAAAATCCAGGGTAGCGCAGGGGCCGTCCTTCACGGCAAATCCCACGGATATGGGCCCCTTGCCCTTTAAGAGTTCTCTTACTTCCGGAACCAGCTCGCATAAGTTTTCCAGGGTTCCGAGCACGGCGAACAGATTTACATAAGCCAGCGTTTTGCTGTCTGTTTCTGTTAACAAGTGATACACCTCCTTATTATTAGCCGGCGTCCGGCAACGGGTTATGAATCCCGGATGACGCCTGCGGTTTCGGGTCGCGGGGATCGGGTGGTTCATTGACAGTACAGGAAACTGTTATATAATGGTGGTAGCATCGGGTTGGCAAAGTGCGCGCTGTGCCTTGTCAACCGATGGTTGACAAGGCGTCTTTTACGGTAACACCGTATCAGAAGGTGATAAATATGGAAAGAAATTGCAGGTCCTCCGGTTATATTCCCTATCAGCCGGCCTTTGAACAAATGCTTCATTACCGGAATTTTGTAGTGCCTTCCGGCCATCCTTTATTCGGGATCGTCTCCGACTTTTATCAGTTTGATTCGGCCTCGGCAGACGGCGAGGTCTGCGTAATTCCCGACGGCTGCATGGACCTGCTGTTCCGTTATGGCGGCGGCGATGTATCGAAGACGCTGGAGGGATACCACCGAAAGAAGGTCGTGATCCCCGTCAACCAGATCGGGAACGCCTTCGGCGTGCGTTTTGTTCCGGGAGAGCTTGCAAATTTGATCCATATGCAGTCCTCCGAGCTCATCGGGGACCATGCGCCGCTGACGGATTTTTTAAAAAAGGATCCCATGCTGGACCGGATGGATCAATTGCAGGATTTTGATCAGCGCATTGAGACCATTTCCGGGTATCTGTTCAAGCTGATACAAAACAGCCGGGGCACGGTGGATATCGTAAGGTACTGTACGGATAAAATAATCAACAGCCAGGGGAATGTGCATATCAGGGAATTGTCCGAGGATACGGGATATTCCATCCGATACCTCAGGGTTTTATACCATCGGTATGTGGGCGTTTCTCCCAAGGAGCTGTGTGAGATCATCCAGTTCCAGAATTCCTTTTTCCAGTTCGCTCTTTTGCAGAAAGAGCATAAGGATTTTTCTCTTTGCGACATAGCTGCCCAGGGCGGGTATTACGACCAGTCCCATATGAATAAAAGCTATCGCAGAATGGCCGGATCCCTCCCCGGGAGGCTTTTTTCCGAAATCAGCCGGTAGGCGTTTCTCCTCAGCAGTCAAGTATGATTTTAATGACCTCAGGGGGATTCTGCAGTGCGAGCTTCATCGCTTTTTTGTAGTCGTCGAGTTTAAAATGATGCGTAACAAAGCCCTTCGTATTGTAAATGCCGTCCCGTATCAACTCCTGTGCCAGATCGAAGGTATAAAGCTTTCTGCCCTGCCACTCTTCCATGCCGTGGGCGTTTATCCCGACCAGATTTATCTCATGCCACCAGACCGGGCTTTCATCAAAGGTGACGGCGTTCATGTGGTGGCCGATTTTGACCAGGGTCCCGCGGGGGCGGAGCAGTCTCAGCGCGGTGGTATTTGACCAGTTGCCGCCGATACAATCGTAAACGCGGTCAAAGCCGCCGAAGAACATCTTGTTTTTATTCATCCCGGTGAATACCCGGCTTCCGCCGGTGGCGTCGGAAGCCGCCTGATACGGCTCTCCTTCAAGGACGTGATCCGCGCCGAGCTTTTTTGCGAATTCCTGCTTGGTTTTTACGCGTTCCATGACCCATATTTCACAGTCGGGCACGACGATCCTGATCGCCTGCACGATCCCAAGCCCGATGGTACCGCAGCCCATAACAAGTACTTTTTCCCCTTTTTCAGGGGGCGCCATGAGTACGGCATGAATGGAAACGCAGGTGGGTTCCACCATGACGGCCTGTTCGTCGGTAAGCTCGTCGTAGATTTTTGCAAGCTGCTGCTCCGGCGCGATAAAGGTGTCCCCCCATCCGGCGCCGGTATCCGGCAGTTGATGGGGGCCCGGTTCGCCGTAGTTCAGACAGAGGTTATAATTTCCCTCCTCGCAATACCTGCAGCGTGGGCGGATATCTTTATTGCCGCAGCCGGACATATATTCGCGGATCGTGACGCGGTCGCCGACCTTGAATTTTGTTACGGCGGAGCCGGCTTCCACCACTACGCCGACATTTTCGTGGCCCAGATAAGTGCGCTTTGAGGATGGAATTGGCTCAAACGCTGAATTCGTACCTGTTGTGGCCTTAAAAAAGCTCATATCCGTACCGCAAAGCCCGCAAAGGATATTTTTGACGCGAAGCCAGTTGTCCGCGGGTAGTGGAGGGTCCGGCAGATTTTTATTGTACTTGACGGCGTTAAGCCCCGTATACAGCAGCGGTTTACAGTGTTTGGCGGCAAATTTTGTGAACAGGACCCGGGGAATGTCCTTTTCAAAATAGATCGTTTTCATATCTTCCACCATCCTTTTGGTACCATGCGGCATCGGATTGCCGCATGAGGATATTCAGGCTATTTGCTTCCAAATATAACGAGGCATAAAATGTCCCCCGCCTCGGCGTCAGGTGAGCATTCCCTGGAGGACGGCCATGTAATCATTGAGATAACAGGCGTATTCAGGGCTGCCTATGGTTTCGACATAACCTTTCTCCACGGCTTCCACAAACTCCACGTCCTTGAGCAGCACCGCCATGGCGCCTTCGACGCTGAGGAAGCGGAAATGGACAAAGGGACTTCGGCGGGTGTATATGCCGTGACCGGATTTGGACTTGCCTGCCTTGATGCGCAGGTAGCATGCGATAAATTCCTTATCCTCTCCATTCTCGACGGTAAACTGGTAGATCCGGTCGGGCTGGCGCCGGCAGAATTCCTGCATGTCCGGGTCTCCCAGCTTGTTGTACTGGGACAGGGCCCGGGTGATCATGTACAAGCTCATTTTGACCTTGAGGCTTTGTCCTGTAAAGTCCTTCGGACGTTTGGAAGGGGACATGATCATGAGACCCATGAGCAGAGAAAGCACCTTCACAAGCAGCCCGAAATTTTTCAGTCCTTTAATGGAGGGCAGCGCTATTCCGCCCCGCAGCAGGGCGTTCATTTTCTCAACGGAAGGGAAGGTCAAAGTGACGTCGGGATTTTCCACCGGTCCCTGAACCACGGTCAGTCTGCCGCGGTCGAATACCAGGTGACAGGCCAGCAACCCGCCGCCGTGCTCGCTGCCGTGCCCTGCGCTGCTGCCGCCGCCGGATTGGCCGCCGTGCCCGCCGCCGTTCTTTGCGCCGAACTGTACGACACCGGTAACGTCCTTGAATTTTCCCTTTATTTTCGGATCGTCATCCAGAAGGACCTGCATGACGGGAAAGGCCGCGTTGAAAAACAGTTTCGCGGTCATGATATCCTGAGGTGATGCAGACATTGTGTTCCACCCCCCTTACTCGTCGTCCCAGTTTTCATCTTCTTCGAATTCCAGTCCCATCATGCCGCGGACCCGGTCGATCACGCCGTTGGCGTCGAGGCCGTAATGGGCGTACAGGTCTTCCGCGTAGCCGATGGTGGAAAATTCGTCATAGATTCCGTGCTTTTTGAAAACGCAGCCCTTTCCGCTCTCGGCGATCACACAGCCGACAGCGTCGCCGAGGCCGCCGATGACATTGTGTTCCTCAACGGTGAGGATGCGCCGCGTCTCGGTAACGGCCTTTATGATTGCTTCCCGGTCGATGGGCTTGATGGTGTGCATATTGACGACGCGTACGGAAAGCCCGTCCTGCTCCGCCAGCGTCTTTGCAGCCTCCAGGGACTGGAGCACGGCAATACCGCAGCAGATGATGGTGAGATCGGTTCCGTCGCGCATGGTGATAGCCTTTCCGATCTCGTATTCATAATCATCGCTTTCATAACAGGGCGGTTCAAAGCCGCGGCCGATGCGTATGTAGACCGGGCCCGGCATGTCGACGCAGGCCTGGACCGCTTTGGAGGTTTCGATCCCGTCGGCGGGGCAGATCACCGTCATGTTAGCGATGGAACGCATGACCGCGAAGTCTTCCGTGCAGTGGTGCGTAGTTCCCGCATGGCCGAAGGAGATGCCGGCGTGGGTCGCGATGATTTTTACGGGCAGGTTCTGATAGGCGATGTCCGTCCGGACCTGTTCCCCGGCTCTGAGGCTCGCGAAAACGGCCATGGTGGAAGCGAAGGGGATCAGTCCCGCTTTGGCAAGCCCGGCGGCGATGCCAAACAAATTCTGCTCGGCGATTCCGACATTGAAAAATCTGTCCGGAAACGCGTTGGCAAAGTGGACGATGGCGGTGGTCTGCGCCAGGTCGGCGGTGACCCCGACGATTTTATCGTTGGTCTTGCCCAGCTCCGCCAGGGTCCGTCCGTAGATCTCCCGGGC
Organism: Anaerovoracaceae bacterium; assembly: GCA_035561275.1. Classification (GTDB taxonomy): domain Bacteria; phylum Bacillota; class Clostridia; order Peptostreptococcales; family Anaerovoracaceae; genus Anoxybacterium. The sequence continues at coordinate 9,052 of DATMXY010000135.1, forward strand.
GGTCATGGTGGCGGCGTCATAGGCGTTCCAGTTGGTTCCGGTTATTACAGCCATTTCTCATCCCTCCCTACCTTTCATAATGGAAGCCTTGGCTTTTTCGCATACGGCGGAGTCGCCCGAGGCATAATGATATACGACGTTGTTTTCCATAAAGTCGACGCCCTTTCCCTTTACCGTGTCAGCCAGGATCATCACGGGCTTTTCACCGGCATTTTCACCGGCGGCCCATGCCTTGCCGAAAGCGGCCGCAAGCTCGTCGAAGTCATGACCGTCGACTTCCAGAACTTCGAACCCGAAGGCGCGCCATTTGTCCGCAAAGGGCTCGAGGGCCATAATGTCCTCGGTAAAGCCGTCGATCATCAGTTTATTGCGGTCGACGACGGGGATCACGTTTCTCAGCCTGAAATTGGCCAAGGACATAGCGGCCTCCCAGACGCTGCCCTCACAGCATTCGCCGTCTCCCATCAGGCAGACGGTTTTATAGTTTTTGCCCAGGTAACGGGCCCCCAGCCCCAACCCGACCGCCATGGGAAGCCCGTGGCCGAGAGAGCCCGTGGAAGCGTCGCAGCCGACTACCTTGTTGGAGTCGGGATGCATGGCGAAGGGGCTCCCGAAATGGTTAAAGGATTTCAGATCCGCTTCCGGGAAATAGCCTCTTTTTGCCAGCGTCGGGATAAAACCGGCCGCGGCATGGCCTTTGGAGAGGATGAAACGGTCCCGGTCCTCCCACCCCGGATTGTTGGGATCGATGTTGAGATACTTGAAGTAAAGGATCGTAAGGATATCGGCGATACTCAGGGAGCCGCCGATGTGGGCGCCGCCGGACCATGCCATAACGTCTATCATGGTAAGACGAAGGTCCCGGGCAGTGTCCGTAAGTATTTTCTTTTCGTCCGGAGTAATCGGCATTTTGCATTCCTCCTGTCGTTTATAAAAGATTGGATCAGGCTCGAATTGACGTTCAGACCGGAGGGCGGCAGACGCCGCCCCCTCTGTTATACTA
>DATMXY010000136.1:0-3350 GCA_035561275.1 Anaerovoracaceae bacterium
CAGGCGATTATGATATGAAAGGGAGATCGAATCTATGAGAGGCTATCTTGATTTTCTGATCAAATGATTGTTTTCATCCGGAATAAAACCCAATCTTTTATAATATTCGAACGCCCGCTGATTGTCCGGCGTTGTTTCCAGCTGCAAGGCCGCTATATTCTCCATTTTATCTGCAAAAGAGAAAAACTCCGTCCCGATCCCCTGATTCCTGAATTCTGCCTTTATGTACAGCTCGTCGACGGTAATAATATCTCCTCCGTACTCGTTGCTCCAGAAAAAAACCAGAATCGCATAGCCGATATTTTCATTATCCCTTCGAATCATATAGATGCTCAGTTTACCCGGATTTTTCCGGGATTCGGCAACGGTCTGCTTTATTTTTTCTTCATCCATGGGCTCCCCCTCCGGATCCTCGCGGTAAAGGGAAAAAATCATATCCCGCAGATCCGAATAATCCGCTTCCTGATATAATCGAAACTCTGTTTTCATAAACCTGCCCCCGTTTCATCTCTGTAATTATTTATTTATAAGGATAACCCCGGCCATACACAGAAGAATTCCAACGATTTTATAAGAAGTGATCTGGTCATGATAGAAAAAGTATCCGATGGCCAGCAGGGCGACAGCGGTCAAGACGCTTGATATGAGATTCGTCGTACTGATATTTCCGCCTACCCGATAAGCATAGAGAAAGCCCGCTTCAATCCCAAGAACGGCGGCGCCAAGAGCAACGCTCGCCCAGTTTACCTTATGCAGCTGTTCCGACAGAGCCGTCCCTTTGCCGAAGAAAGGAAACAGGACAAGACACAAAACTGCGGCTGTAATATAGGTAATGAACAGGGAAATCATGGGGTTGACCTGTATGGGAGTTGCCTTCTGGAGTACATGGTAAAGTACAGTCGATAATACGATCAGCAGGATTGTAGGATATAATGGATTAACGCCGCTCATTGTTGTCACCTCGGGTTCTTTTCAGGATATGTGTTGTTTCCAGTCTAAATCAGGCGATGCATTATTTCAACCTTTTTTATCGACCGTTTTGCTCCATATAAGGCCATTTCGGGTCATCCCCGTTGCTTTGAACCGGATCCTTATTATAATGAATAGGGGCTGCTGAATGCTGTAAGCCCTAAAAACAAGGGGAGATTCAAATATGGATAATATCCGTGTCTACCGTCTCTGCGGAGAAGCTCTCGAACGGTTCCGGTGAGCGAAAATATATGCTATAATATAATCAAAATTTTTGGGGGAACGCAGCCCGCCATGATAACGGTTTTGATTGTGGGAAACAACATTGCAGATAATGAAAGGATCGCAGGCAGCATCATCAGCAAGGGAAGCCCTATCGCAGCCGGGGCTGCCGGCAACATGGATACTATGCTGGTTCCCGTTACGAAATTTGTCGGCATTGAGCTTGGCCTCGTAACGCTGATTACCGGAGCGATCCTGACCTTTCTGGTTCCGTTGATCCTGCCGTTTTTCTACGGAGTATTTTCTTAATTTTCCGCTGCTGCCGCTTTTATTTTTTCCGTTTTCCAATGACGACAATCAGATGGTAGGCGCCGATGAAGCCGCCGGCGAGGCCAAAGCATAAAAGGACTAGAAAAAAGACCATTCCGGTACCGAGCTTCACGTCGATCCAGTGGCCGGCCGCCGCACCCAGCACGATGGGGAGCGCCATGGTCAGGCCCAGCTGCGAAATCAAAGCAAAGGCTTCCAGGCCCGATCCCGGAGAAGATTTTTTCTTATCCCCGCGGTCCGATCCCGGCGGCTCTTCTTTTTTTCCAGAACCCATAATTACAGTCCCCTTTCCCGGCATTTATGTGTTTACTTCACGCAAGAATATGGTATACTTTTCTCAGAATAAGTTTGGAGGTGTTTTTCATGAGAGGGATCTTAAAAGCCAGCTTCATCCTCAGCATTGTCACGGTTTGCGTCGGCGCGGCCGCCATCGTCTTAAATGCAATCCAGCTCAATTCCGAGGGCTGATCCATACGTTTACAAATACTTCAGAAGTACAATTGAAATCCGGTCTTTTCTGGTGACTCCGCCTACCGCTTTGAGCAGGACCTTTCCCCTGCCCCGAAGCACAAGCCTGTCACCTTCTTTCATTTGTCTGTCCGCCTTCAAGCACTGCAGCCCGTTAACAAATACCGCACCGCCTTCAATCGCCTCCACCGATCTGCCGCGGGACAGGGAAAACGCAGATGAAATCAAATTATCCAGCCGCAGGGATGCTACGGTATCCCTTTTCTCTTCAAACCTGCTTTCCGGCACGATGATCCTGTCGATGGAAACGATCTCCGCCTTCAGATACGTCCGCCCCGCCTTTTCATAATGGTACAGCAAAAAGTCGCTCATGTCCTTCATGACCACAATATCCGCGCCGTTTTCACGGACCAGGATGTCCCCGATCATTTCCCGCTTTATGCCAAGTCCCATGAGGGAGCCCAGGTAATCTCTGTGGGACAACGAAGAGCGCCCGTCCTGCGTAATGCGAAGGAGCGCGAGAGGATCGTACTCCGGCAATTCGGCATAGTCCGGCAGAAAAACCGCCGACGTCCGTTCCGCGTCCTCATAGCCGCCGTAAAAACAATAGCGGAGTCCTTTATGCCGGCGGCATTGGGCTTCCGCCAGGGTTCTCTGGCGCATATCCAAAAACGCCGAATTGGTCACCATATTATTTTCAATACACTGCCGGATTTTATCCTCGATACCGGCCAGCAGCACCTCGTCCTCGTTCATTGTACACTTCCATTCCTATAACTTTTCCGCCAATCCGGACAGCGCTTTTCTGTCCATTCGGCATAACGACCATTCTTCCAGCAGCCTTGCACCCATTTGTGTATAAAACCGGATGGAGGGTTCGTTCCAGTTGAGGACCGTCCATTCCGCTTTTCCTGCTTTCCGCTCCACCGCGATTTTCGCAAAGCAGGCAAGCAGCGCTTTTCCGGCTCCCAATCCGCGGGCTTCCGGCATGACGAAGATGTCCTCAAGATATAAATTTGCCGTTCCGAGAAAGGTTGAGAAGGTGGGGAAAAACAGCGCATATCCGATCGCTTTCCCTCTGTATTCCGCAATGAGGACCTCTGCCTGCTTCTTTTCGAACAAGTTTTCCCGCAGCAGATCCTCCGTGACATATACTTCATCCTGCATCTTCTCATATACCGCAAGCCCCCGGATGAGCTCCAGAATCAAAGGAGCGTCTTCCGGCTCCGCAGTACGGATCCTCACATCCGCAGCACTTGTTTCATAATATTTTACCATTTTCGTCCCCCTATCCATCTTTCTGAAGCTTGCCTGCCTTTGGCATTTTTGGTGGTTACCGTTCCGTTGATCACGCTGTATGC
>DATMXY010000137.1:0-16803 GCA_035561275.1 Anaerovoracaceae bacterium
CCTATGCGGGGAGCGTGGATTGAAATCTTTTATAATCAGGAATAGCCGAAACGTATTTACGTCGCTCCCTATGCGGGGAGCGTGGATTGAAATTCGTTAATGATGGGTATTCCGGTGATAACCGTATGTCGCTCCCTATGCGGGGAGCGTGGATTGAAATGTTGGGAGCGTCCAGGAAGATCCACGCAGACCGTTGTCGCTCCCTATGCGGGGAGCGTGGATTGAAATCTATAACCCTTGATGCGATATTGGCAGGTATCAGTCGCTCCCTATGCGGGGAGCGTGGATTGAAATCCTGAGGCGTATGGATTCCTGACTAGGGGTTGCCCCGTCGCTCCCTATGCGGGGAGCGTGGATTGAAATCTGATGATTTCGGCCATCTTCTGGCAATGATGGAGTCGCTCCCTATGCGGGGAGCGTGGATTGAAATGTCGATGTACAAGCAGCCGTACTGACCTCCCAGAGTCGCTCCCTATGCGGGGAGCGTGGATTGAAATGATTCAAATTAAAGATACTATTGAGGCCATGTTGTCGCTCCCTATGCGGGGAGCGTGGATTGAAATTGAATGTCTCGTATCTATCCTCCAGCCGGTCGGGGTCGCTCCCTATGCGGGGAGCGTGGATTGAAATCGTCCGACAATTCTTCCTTTTTAACCACAATCCCGTCGCTCCCTATGCGGGGAGCGTGGATTGAAATTATCCGTATGTATATCAGAGACATTAAGATTTGACGTCGCTCCCTATGCGGGGAGCGTGGATTGAAATACTGAAAGATCAGCAACCGCATTATATTCAATATGGTCGCTCCCTATGCGGGGAGCGTGGATTGAAATTCTCCGGATCTTCGGGTTGACAGCCAGATTACGGTGTCGCTCCCTATGCGGGGAGCGTGGATTGAAATGATATGGCCACGTCGACGCACAGGTCAAGTTTTTCGTCGCTCCCTATGCGGGGAGCGTGGATTGAAATACATACCTTGTACCGTTAATGTAGTCCGTCACTCGTCGCTCCCTATGCGGGGAGCGTGGATTGAAATGGTTTTATAAGGGGGCGGAAAATCTGGAGGCATATGTCGCTCCCTATGCGGGGAGCGTGGATTGAAATAAATCTAGCGGGGCGCTTGATATTGCGGGGTGAAGGTCGCTCCCTATGCGGGGAGCGTGGATTGAAATATAAAATTTATCAATTAGTGGGGCTGAAATGCTTCGTCGCTCCCTATGCGGGGAGCGTGGATTGAAATATCTTGGACTACGACGATGTGGAAGTCCAGAATGGTCGCTCCCTATGCGGGGAGCGTGGATTGAAATCGTAAATGTAGCCATCTTGATGTCCGTAAAGGATTCGTCGCTCCCTATGCGGGGAGCGTGGATTGAAATCGATCTTGTTTTTCCGTTATGCTGCTCTTATTTGTCGCTCCCTATGCGGGGAGCGTGGATTGAAATAAAAGGATACGGTAAAAAACCTGATCAAAACAACGTCGCTCCCTATGCGGGGAGCGTGGATTGAAATGACCTGGTAAGACTCCACCTGTTCGGCGAAAAAGTCGCTCCCTATGCGGGGAGCGTGGATTGAAATAAAAACAACGTCATACTCACCGGGACTGAATTTCGTCGCTCCCTATGCGGGGAGCGTGGATTGAAATTCGTTAATGATGGGTATTCCGGTGATAACCGTATTGTCGCTCCCTATGCGGGGAGCGTGGATTGAAATTGTTCGGGACAATGGAGTTGTATACGTCCCTGTAAGTCGCTCCCTATGCGGGGAGCGTGGATTGAAATATCTAAAAAGTCTATTTGCGCCCTCATTGGCTTCCGTCGCTCCCTATGCGGGGAGCGTGGATTGAAATTTTGCGGGTGAAGCGGTCGGGGTCGGACATTTTGGTCGCTCCCTATGCGGGGAGCGTGGATTGAAATTGTCCGAGTATGCAGAAAGAAATTATGTATCACGGTCGCTCCCTATGCGGGGAGCGTGGATTGAAACATGTCCAGGAGAGAGTATAAGACCATTAAACGGAGTCGCTCCCTTCGCGGGGAGCATGGATTGAAATAAGAGCTTATGCAAATAATGTAAAGTAGGGTAGGCGCCCGGCACCTTGCTGTATTTTCGCGGTAGGTCTCCAAAGGCCCCCTTCCGAACCGGACTTACACCTTTCAGCGTATCTGGCTCTCCACTTACATCAGTCCATTTCGCCGTTGTGTATTCTTCCGTGACATTCCTCACAAACGGCAAGTGTTTACGTTTTCTGGCAATCATGATGACTTCCCAGTGTTTTTTTCCTTTGAGGTTTTTCAACTTCCTGACGTATTCAGCGTTAAAACGCTTAGTCCTCTTTAGCTAAGGGTATTAGGGTCAATTTCTCTTCTTTTAAGCTCATCATCAAGAGCTTTTTTAATTATTTTAATATTTTGCGCAACGCAGTCTTGAACAGCGTAGTAATGACACGTGAGCAATACTAAGGTGACATCGTAAAAACCGTTTTCCTTTAATATCTCCCACAACCGCCTGAACTCTTTCTCGCTTATTGGCTTTTCACCCATTCCGCAAATGGTGTACCAATCTTTTTCATTTTCCAGTATCCACTTTTCTAATCTAGCCATATTGTTTTCATGCTGCATTTTGTCACCCTTCTATTGTGTGGCATACCACACGATTATACATTATGGGTTTTGTATAATCAACTTAAAAGTGTGAAATACCACACTCATCAGTTGACGGAGGTTTATTATGGAACAGAAAATCAAACAGGACTTTTGTATCGGGACGAATATCCGTGAACTGAGAATGAAGGCTGGTTTGACACAGGAACAGGTGGCAGCCAAGCTGCAAATAGAGAGCATTGATATGTCTCGGGATTTCTATGCCCATATTGAGAGCGGCGCTTATAATATCCGGGTGAGTGAACTTGCTGCCCTTCGCCGCATATTTAGATGTAGTTACAATGACTTTTTCAAAGGATTTTGAGGACATTTCGATTTAGGTAATTCCCATTTAGACGTGTATTGACATTGGCATGATAGCGGGATAGCGTAAATAATTACCTTCCGCTACCGGCACGGGTGGGACCGCTTGGACTATCATTCAACCAGTATGGGCTTTGCCATTGTATCTATCTTTTCACCCGTAGCTTGGTAATTAGCCAACTTGCAGCCGTTTTGACATACTATCTTCCCCAGACAGATCTCCCCGTCTAAGACAATGGGTGAGAGGAATTATTCAGGTACGATCCTCCTGCTTGCCAAAGGCAGGGTCAAATACATGCCCGTATGGGCGCACGATGCAGTTCGTCGCTCCCTTTGCGGGGAGCGTGGATTGAAATGGCGATACGGTGCTGCCAACGTTGACCGAACGCAGTCGCTCTCCATACGGAGAGCGTGGATTGAAATTGTGACGCATTTAGTGTCAAGGTTCTCTAAAACGTCGCTTCCTATGTGGCGAGCGTGAATTAAAACGAGCAGAACGACCGCTGTGGCATGACCGGAAACAGGTCACTTATTCTAATATCGTAGATTTATAGGGATATTGTCGTTTCAAAAAAGGATTTTTTTAAAGACATTTTTATCTATAAGCAAATATTCAAACTGTTACAGATTTTAAAACCGATACCTCACAGCAAATTACACGGAATCATATAATTCATCTCATCGATCGGAATTACTTCCTCGCACATGCACAGGATGCCTCCGGCGCCGCGCGCTACGGAGGCTTTGTCTAATAAGGTAAACTTTTTGATCCCCCGTTTGTCCGGGTTCGCGGACTTTTTGATTTCCAAAGCGTGGACCATGTTGTTTTCTTCTATAATGACGTCGATCTCTTTTGAATTTGAGTCTCTGAAGTAGGTCAGATTCGCCTTTGTGCGGGAATAGGCATAATTCATCACCAATTCCATTACAACAAAGTTTTCAAAAAAGTGTCCGCTTGCGGCGCCGTTTATCAGGGTTTCTGGCGTAAGCCACATCGAGAGATGGGCGGCGAGCCCCGTATCGCAGAAATAAAGCTTCAGCGTTCTGGTCAGCCTTTTCAGCGCGTTATTTGCATATGGCTGCAACAGATAAATAATGCCTAAACTTTCAAGCAAACGGAGCCATTCCTTTGCCGTGGGCTGCGAAATGTCGGACGCCTCGCTCAGTTTTTTATAGTTCAATTGTTCTGACACAAGGGAGGCGCAAGCCGTGAGAAACTTCCCGAAGCGCAATGAATCCGTGACATTTCCGATCTCCGTAATATCGCGCATAAGATAAGTATTGACATAGGCATGATAATATTCCGAACGCTGTTCCGCATCAGCCAATAGCACCTGCGGCATACCGCCTCGCCATATGTGCTCAAAAACATCGACAATGTCATTCCTGGGAGCCTCTTTTTGACGTTCCTGCAGGCAGCTCAGCGAGAAATCCAGCTCATTGTCAAAGGACAGGCCTGCTTTTTCGTTCTTGGAAAGGCTGTAAAGCTCCAGTATTCCGATCCGTCCGGCCAGTGACTCGCGGACATTTTTCATCATGGAATACTGCTGGGAACCTGTCAGCCAGAATAGGCCCGTTTCTTCGCTGTTGTCGCAGATGACCTTGATCTGACTGAACAGCTCCGGCGCATACTGAACTTCATCAATGATGATCGGCGGCTTATATGTCTGGAAAAACAGGATCGGGTCGGACTTGGCCAAATCCCTTGCCGTCAGATTATCCAGTGTTACATAGGTTCTGTTTTGCCCTTCCGCCAGATGCCGAAGCATGGTGGTCTTTCCGACCTGCCTCGCGCCTGTAACGAGAACAGCTTTGAAGAATTCACTCATGCGAATAAATTTACGCTCTAAGCGCCGGGAAATGTATTCCATGTATCCCTCCAAATAGTCATGATATTATAAAGTCTAATTTATATTATCATAATTTTTATATTATAGTCAATTATATCATTTTGCCATGAAACAACAAAAAGTTCCCAGCCTTTATAGGTGAAGGGACGAATGAAAGACCTATTCGAAGACGTTTTATATATCCCATTCCTTTTCTTAATGTCCCTATTCTGACAACCCCTCCTTCCCGCATATATTTTACTGGGACAACATTTCAAATGCGGCTGATCAAAGATGATCGGAGCCAATAACAGAAAAGGGCTGGGCTGATGATCAGGAAACAGACAATCTATGAGTTTTTAAGGAAAATGAAGAGTCTGCACGGTATGGAAGCGACATACACGACAGAAGAGATCGCCAATGCCGTGGGCGCTGCCCGGGCCAATGTCAGCTCGGATCTGAACCGCCTGTTTGAGAGCGGACAAGTCGAAAAGGTCTCCGGCTGGCCGGTGCGCTACCGGGCGAGCCTTGCCGTGCTGACGCCGATGCCTGAAACCGGCGGAGACCGTTCGCCGGCTGCGGACGCCGAGAGCGTGTTTCACGATTATATCGGTTACAACGGCAGCATGAGCATGGAGATCGAGAAAGCGAAGGCCGCCGTACTCTACCCGCTCAACGGTCTGCCTATGCTGATCGGCGGCAAAACGGGCGTCGGAAAGACGACTTTTGCCAAAATGATGTACGAGTATGCTAAGAGGGCCGATCGGATAAAGCCGGACGCGAAATTTGTAGCCTTTAACTGCGCCGATTACGCAGACAACCCCCAGCTGATCATGGCCCAGCTCTTCGGCTGTGTGCGCGGTGCGTATACGGGATTGGAAGAGGAAAAGATCGGTGTTGTGGAACACGCGGACAAGGGCGTCCTGTTTTTGGACGAAGTCCACCGTCTGCCCGACACAGCTCAGGAGATGCTTTTTTTCCTTATGGACTTCGGACAGTATCACCGGTTGGGCGAGGCCAATATCACGCGAAACTCCATGCCGATCATCATCATGGCGACGACGGAGGACAGAAACTCCGCGCTTCTTGCGACATTCATCCGAAGGATCCCCATTACCGTAATGCTGCCCAGTCTGGCCGAACGCAGTCCCCTTGAAAGGCTGGCACTCATCAAAAGACTGTTTTTCCTGGAAGCGAAAAAGCTTAATCTTGTCCTGAAAATAGACCAGCTTGCCGTCAAGGCGCTGCTCGCTTATGACTGCCCCGGCAATGTGGGGCAGCTGGAAAACGATATCAAGGCCGCGTGCGCGAAGAGTTACGTGACCTGTCTCGTTGAAAAAAGGGACTCGGCAGCCGTCAGTGTGCTGGATCTGCCGCTGCACGTCAAAGAAGGAATTAAGAATCTCCGGGACATTTATTCCGACATCAATCTGATTGCAACCAGCCTTGAAATTGACATTTCCGGATCAGAGAAGAGCCTGAAAAAGAGTGAAAACCATCTGATCGATATCTATGATATTCTGCAGCAGCGGCATAAGGAATATTCCGACAGCGTCGTTGACCGGGATTACATCCGGCATGCGATGCTGATCGATGTCGAAGCTCATTTGAACAATCTGGCAGACGGACCGGGGACTGGCCTGTTAGATGGACAGGGGATCGACCTGCACGGGGATAACGTGCTCGACTATATCACAGAAGACGTCCGCGTCATTTCGATGCGGGCCAAGCAGCTCATCGAATCGGGGCTGAAAAGAGAGTTTTCGGAGAACTGCCGGATGGTGCTCGCGCTTCACCTCAGCAAAGCCATCGCGAGGATTCGGGCGGGGAAAGACATCATATGCCCGGTTTTATCGGGTATAAAGCACGAACATCCGGACGTCTTCAGAGTCGCTTCCGAAATTGTCGGCATCATGGAGGAAGCGGCGGAAATAAAAGTGCCCGGTGACGAAACGGGCTTCATCGCAAACATTTTGGAATGTATGTTTTCGAGGTCAGACGCCGAAGCGCTGTGCGGAATCATTGTGATATGCAAGGGCGTTGGCGCGGCGAGGACCATGGCACGGGTGGCAAACGGGATCATTGACAAAGAATGTGTCCATTGGCTTGACGCGGCCGATCTGGAGCAGCCTCCCGAATTAATACTTGAGCCTTACAGGCAAAGCCTGGAGGAATTGAAAAAGTATAGAAGCGGCGTCGTGATGCTGCTGGAATCCCAACAGCTGGCAGGCGTGGCGTCTGCCGTCAGGGAGCGCCTGGATACTCCGGTATTCGAGATATTCAATATATCCACCTCGGTGGTCATCGAATCCGCGCTGCTCGCGGCAGAACACAAGGCCTCCGCACAGCAGATATATTTCCGTCTGAAGGAACTTGAGCAGGGCTTTATAGAAATTAACGAATATGAGACGATCAAGACCTTTGGAGGAGAAACGAAAAAAGTGATCCTTACCGCCTGTATCTCCGGGTGTGGAGCGGCAGTACGGCTGAAAAAGCTGATCGAGAGCGAGTTTGAAATGCCTGCCAATATCGAAATCATGACCGTCGATATCGCTTCGGTCAGCGCGTTGAAAACCCGAATCTCGCAGATCGCCGCGGTTCGCGAGATCATCTGCATCGTCGGGATGGACGTGGGGCTTGAAATGGGCTTTCCGTTTATTTCCGCCGAGGAGTTCGTGATCGGGAACGGCATGCACAGACTTTCACGGATATTGTCCAGTCACAATGTTGTCAAGAATACCGTAGAGATCCGGCATCCCCATGAGGATACAAAGCTTGAGGATATGTTTCTGTCGGGAAAATATCTCGGAAGCTATCTGTTTTATCTCGACGGGGAAAAGCTTGCGCCGTTTCTGCGCGAATGCGTCGAACGTCTGACTGCCGCGCGCGGGGAGATGAAATCGGGCAAACGCATCATGCTCTTTATCCATATCTGCTCGATGACGGAACGGCTGCTGATCGAGAAGAACGGCGAGCCGCCTCAGAAGGCAGCCCCGGACCTGATCGAAGCGTTCAAGCCGTTGGCTTCGGCTTACAATATCGTCATCCCCGACGAGGAATACGACATGATCGAACAGATCCTCGATCTGGTACTGAATAAATAAATGAATCGGTTTGATGATCCAACCCCGGCCGGCAATAAACTGCGCCGGGGCTTTTTAACGAACAGAAAGATCGTTCCCTATTCAATAAAAAACACTTTCTCTGAAAAGTGTTTTGCCTTATTGTCCCGAAAAGGCTGAAAACAGGCAAAGTGTTTTGGCACGATAATTGCGCTTTAGATAATCAAAGTGTTTACAGCAAGACAGAATACACTTCTCGAGTATCAAATCACACAGGTTGATTTGAAATGGAAGGAGGAGACGGCTTGACGGAACGGGAGGTCATGATTGTAAATCCGACGGGGCTTCATGCCCGGCCGGCTGCCCGGCTTGTGTCGTTATGCCGGACCTTTTCAAGCAGGATCGTCATAATCGCGTACGACAACCGGAGCTGCGATGCAAAGAGCATTTTAAATGTTTTACAGTGCTGCATCAGAAAAGGAGACCGGATAACGGTGCAAGCCGACGGCAGCGACGAGGAAGAGGCTGTAAACGCAATAGCCGGTCTGATAAGCTCTTTCATTGAATAATACTTGTACTATCCTGATGCGGTGCGGGAAAGAGCGGATTTTCCAATCAGCTGATGAAAGGAGGGGCGCTGTTCATTGAAGCAATTTTCTCTTAAGAATAATCGTTTTTATGAAAGAAAAGGAGTGAGTTAAATTGACTTTTGAACCTGTTAATTGTTCACTGTTTCAGGGAATTCTCGTTATGCTGATCACAACCTGCTGCACATGGTGGTTCAGCCACGCGGTTACCAGAACATGGCTGTATCCTATTTGGTCGGGATTCCTTGTCGGTCTAGTGATGGGCGCGCCGATACAGGGCATGATGATCGCCGCGGCAATCAATCTTCCCTATGTCGGATTTATCACCGCCGGCGGCTCCATGCCTGGCAATCCGATGTTTGCGGGACCGGTCGGCACAGCTTTGGCGCTGGTTTCCGGCCTTGACGTCACGCTGGCGACGACGGTCGGCGTCATTCTCGGTTCTGTCGCCATCCTCTCCTGGAGCGCCTATATGACTATCAATTCATTCTGGGTACATATCGCCGACAAATTCGCGGCGAAAGGAAATCTGAAGATGGTTCGCGTTATGAACTATGTTCCTTCGTTCTTTGTATCACTGGTAATAAACGGTATACCGGCCTTGCTTGTCTGTACCATCGGAGCCAGCTTCGGCGAATGGCTCCAGAACTTCCCGAAGCTCATTATCGACGCGTTTAACGTAGTAGGTATGCTGATGCCTGCGCTCGGCATCGGAATGCTGCTCCAGTTCCTCGGAAAAAAGAAACTCATGCCTTTCTTCTTCCTTGGATTCTTCCTCACCGTCTACTTCGGGCTGAATACCATGGCGATCGCGGTTCTTGCGATCATTGTCGGCATGGCGCTCTATCTGTTCGAAGAGAAAAAGTTTGTCAGCGGAGGTGCACAGTAATGGCTGAAAAGAAACTGCAAAAGTCGGATCTGGTCAAACACTGGCTCCTTGGATATTCAAGTGAAACCTGCTATAACTATGAACGCCTTCAGGCGCTTGGAAACGCGAACTCCATCCAGCCCATTATCAAGCGCCTCTATGATAAAGATCAGTATTCTGCAGAAATTGCGAAATACCTGGAGTTCTTCAACACGGAGCCGTCCTTTATGGGTACGGTGATCCACGGCATCACGGCGGCTATGGAAGAAAAGCGTGCAAACGGCGAAAAGATCGCGCCGGAAGACATCAATGCCGTCCGTATCTCCCTCATGGGGCCCCTTGCCGGTATCGGCGACGTCGTCTCCCAGTCCATCGTATATCCAATCCTTGCCGGTATCTGTATCCAGCTTGCTTTAGCCGGCAATATCCTGGGACCGATCCTCTTTGAAGTCGCCTACAAGGTGATCATGCTCGTGCTCGGATACAATATGTATATGCTGGGCTACAGCAAAGGTAGGGATGCCATCCTCGATTTCCTGCAGGGAGGCATTCTCAACCGGCTCATCCAGGTCGCGAGTATCGTCGGACTGATGGTAGTCGGCAATATGGCCTTTACCAGGGTCGGGGTCAAAATCCCTCTGGAATTCAGTTGGACCAACGACCTGGGCGCCGTTACGCTAAATATTCAGCAGGGCGTGCTGGACGCGCTGCTGCCCGGACTCCTTCCGCTGGCCATCGTACTTGCCGTTTGGGGCATGCTGAATAAACGTGTAAAACCGCTTACGATCGTCGTCATTCTTTTTGTGGCAGGCTTCGCTTTGTCACTGCTCGGTATCCTGGGGGTATAGGCTGATTCATGAACAGGCCTTTGATTATTTCGCCGTCGATCATGTGCTGCAAATTCTGGGAGATAAAAGAGTATATCCGGGTTTTTGAAGAATGCGGAATCAAGCTGATCCACTTTGACGTCATGGACGGCCACTTTGTAGACAATATCATGCTGGGCACTTCGTTTTATAAGCAGCTGAAAGAAATGACAAATATCCCGTTGGATATCCATTTCATGTGTGAAGAGCCCGAGCGATTTTTGGATTACTTTCATCCTGCCGAAGGCGATTGGGTGAGCTTCCATCCCGAAACCTGCAGTCAGCCTTACCGCATGCTGCAAAGGCTGCGCGAGCGCGGCGTCAAGGCCGGCCTTGCTCTGCTGCCGGGAATACAGGCGGCGCTGCTCGAAGAATATAAAAGCGTTCTTGAGTACGTACTGGTTATGACGGTAAATCCCGGTTTTGCGGGGCAGCCCATGGTTCCCGACGCGCCGGAAAAAATAGCGAGAGTCAGGCAGATTTTAGATAATTCCGGAATGGCCGCCGACGTCTTCGCAGACGGGAATACAACCCCCGACAACGCAAAGAAAATGCGCGCCGCCGGAGCCAACGGATTTGTCGTCGGAACCTCGTCGCTTTTAAGCTCCCTCGAAGGGTTTCCGGAAAAATACAGAGATTATGTAAAAGTCCTGATTCAATAAACAAGATTTGGAGTGAAGATAATGATAGGTGTAGTTGTGATCAGTCACGGGAAGCTCTCCTATGAGATGGTAAACAGTGCGAAGATGATATTGGGAGATACGGAGCAGATAGAATGGGAAGGGATCATGCCGGGGGATACGCCGGATCAGTTTCTTTCCAGAATTCGAGAAGCGGTAAAACGCGTTAACACCGGGGATGGCGTCATTGCGCTCGTCGATCTGTATGGGGGTACTCCGGGCAATGCGGTGGCCCGGCTTGCACAGGAAATCGATATGAAGATCGTAACAGGCGTCAACTTGCCTATGCTTATCTATGCTGTTTCTGAAAGAGAGAGCGTCGGCTCAGCCGAAGAAATGGCCAGGGGACTGCTCGAGGCAGGGATAAAAGGGATACGCGAATTTTCACTCGGCATATAATCCACGGTATTGAACGAAGGCGTCAGTCCGGGCGCCTTCGGTTTCGATTTAAAATTTGGGGGTCAAAATGGAAAGGAATCTGGCATTTGTCAGAATCGACGACCGGCTGATCCACGGGCAGGTTGTGGCTGCATGGCTGCGCACTTACGGCAATGTTTCCCATATCATCGTGGTGGACGATAAGGTGAGCACGGATCAGTTCATGCAGCAGATGTTCAAGATGCTCGTTCCAAGCGGGATCAGCATTGAAATTCTCAGCGTTGAAAACGCGGTAAATACGATTAAAAACGGATTGAACGCGCCGACCATGATCATAGTCAAGATTCCCGATACGATCAAGCGCATGGTGGATGCAGGCGTGGATATCAGCCGTGTGAACATTGGCGGTATGGGTATGACGACGGGCAGAAAAAAGCTGTTTCAGAACATCTCCTCTACTCCCGAAGAAAACGCGATTTTCAAGCAGCTCATCGCCGGAGGAATCATTGTGGAAATTCAGATCATTCCGGCCGCGAAAACGGTCAATGTGGCGAATTTATTGAAATAGGCAGATATCATATAGAATAAGTCGATTTGAAACAGGTAGGTAAGATATGGAAACAATGAAAGCTGCCCGGCTGCATGCCATCGGCGATTTCAGGGTGGATGAGATCCCTGTCCCCCGGCCGGGGGGCAGGGAGATCCTGCTGAAGGTGGGAGCGTGCGGCGTATGCGGCTCGGATATTCCGAGAATTTTTGAGCTTGGAACAAGCAGGCAGAAGTATCCCCTGACCATCGGCCATGAGTTCGCCGGAGCAGTAGAGCAGGTGGGGCCGGACGCTGATCCGTGCCTGGTCGGAAAGCGCGGAGCCGTATTCCCCTGTATTCCCTGCAGAAGATGCGAACCGTGCCTGTCGGGAAACTATGCCATGTGCCTTGACTATGATTACCTGGGCTCACGCAGCGACGGCGGGTTCGCGGAATACTGCCTTGTTCCGTCGGCCTGGCACTTTGTGGAATCAACGAATCCGGATACCTCTCTTGAGGCTCTTGCGATGGCGGAACCCTGCACCGTCGCTCAGCATGCCGTGCGCAGGAGCGGTATCGGGGGAGGCAGCTCCCTGCTCATCTTCGGCGCCGGACCCATAGGGATCATGGCGGCAAGGTGGGCTGAACTTTTCGGCGCCGAGGTCGTGGCGCTCGTGGATATTGCGGACGATAAGATCGGATTTGCGAAAGCGCGCGGCATGAAACATGTGCTCAACGGACTCGCCCGGGACGTCGCCGACGAATTCAGGAAAATATGCCGGGGGCGTTTGCCTGACGCAATCATCGAAGGAACGGGGACGGGGGCGGCGCTCAACCAGGCCGTGGAATGTTCCAAAACCTTTGGCACCGTCGTGCTGATGGGGAACCCCCATCAGGATACGGTAATAAAACTGTCGGCGCACAGCAATATCCTCCGCAGGGAATTATCGCTCAAAGGCATGTGGAACTCCCATTACTTTGACATGCCGGTCAACGAATGGACCTATACGGTAAGAATGCTGGATCAGGGAAAAATCACGGTCGAAGACCTGATCACCCATCGCAGTGATGTTGACGGTATTCCGGCCATGTGCCGGGGAATTTATGACCGTACTTTAAACATCTGCAAGGCGATGTTCACTGCGAAGGCATAGGTAATCATCAGGGGGGGAATACATGGCAGGAGGGTACAGGAGAATTAATTATGGGTATGAAAGACAGCGCCGCGGTCATTCTTGACGAGCTGACGCAGGTATTTGACCGTTTAAGTGAAAAGGAGTTTGAAGCGTTCCTGGATGAACTGATCAAACCCCGCCGGATATTTGTCATCGGCGTCGGGCGCATGATGATCTCCTTAAAGGCATGGGTCAAGCGCATGGCCCAGTTGGGGCTCGACGTCAATTATTTCGGATCGGAGACCGAAGGACCGCTGCGCGAGGGGGATCTGCTCGTCGTCGCCTCTTCTTCCGGGGAAAGCGCGGTTCCTAAGGCAATCGTGCCGATCGCCAGGGAGAGGAAAGCCCATATCGTTTATATCGGCTGCACGGCGGACAGCGCGGTTGACCGCATGGCCGACAGCCGCGTGCTCCTCACGGGAAGGACTAAGTTTCGCCGTGAAGGTGAGTTTCAGTCGGTACAGCCGATGTCGACCCTGGTGGAGCAGCAGCTTTATCTTCTTGGCGATATGCTTTCACTCGAAATCATGAAACGGAAAGGCCTGAATGAGGAGGACGTGAGAAGGAATCACGCCAATCTTGAATGAGATGACATGAGAACAACCACGTCAACCTTGAATGAGAATCAATCGGGAGGATGAAATGGCATTCAAAGAACTCAGCCCAAGGCTTCAGCTTAATTTTGACGAATATGTAGAAACGTGGCGTTCGCTGATCACCGAATACTACGCAAAGGGAATGGATGAAGACCTTACCGAAGATACCCTCGGCCTTGACGAGGATGGGCTTGCGCGATATTCGGCGGAGTTATCCACGGTAATTTTGTTTTTGGCTCTGAACGCCTTGGCCTCCCGCAAACGGATATCACAGGAGATCCGGGCCAAAGTGGAACAGGCGGTAATAAAGAGCTTTTATAATGCGCTTTATCAGGATGATGAACTGACCGTGGAATACGTAAAATTTTATCATGTAAAAGCAACGCTGTTTTCCCGCTTATTATCTAATGCCGGCGCGGCGGAATTCAACATACGGAAGAACGATATCGTCGGCTTCGCTCGGTATCTCGCCGCGCAGGTATCCGAAAAGCCGGAATCCGGGAATCTCAAAGCGATCGAAAAGCTTAGCGCTGTCCTCGCCGAGGCTGCGGCCGTATTTTCCCGGCTTGCCGCGGGCAGCGCGCCGGATGCGCAGCTGATCGGCAAAACAAAATTCATTGTTCAGAAATAGGCTAAGGAGGCGGAAGCCGGAATGTGTAATATAAGGTACGCGCAATATATCGATCATACGGTTTTAAAGAGTACCACGACCCGGGAAACGGTCATGAGGTTCTGTGAAGAAGCGAGGACGTATCAATTTGCAAGCGTCTGCGTCAATCCGACCCATGTAACCCTCGTCAGGGAACTGCTTGCCGGCAGCGGTGTGAAAACCTGCTGCACGATCGGTTTTCCGCTGGGCGCCACCACGACCCTTGTAAAGATGGTGGAGGCGGCGGAAGCGGTCAAAAACGGCGCGGAGGAAGTGGATATGGTCATCAATATCGGCGCGTTGAAGGACGGAAAGCTTGATTTTGTTTTACAGGACATTAAATCGGTTGTGGATACGGCGCATCCTCATGCGGGGGTCAAGGTGATCATCGAATCCAGCGATCTGAGCGACGAAGAGAAGGTGACGGCGTGTAAATTGGCGAAAGAGGCCGGAGCCGACTTTGTGAAAACCTCCACCGGATTCGGCGCCGGCGGGGCGACGGCGGAAGACGTCGCGTTGATGAAACAGACGGTGGGAGACTCGCTGAAAGTCAAAGCGTCCACAGGCATCAACAATCGCGAAATCTGTGACGCCATGCTTGCTGCCGGCGCGGTCAGGATGGGTACCAGCAAGGGCATAAAAATCGTGGACGGAGAATAATAGAAAAACATGCAGTTTTACAGAAACATATACAGATTCAGGAGGAGCAGAGATGAGTCTTTCGAGTGATCGCATAAAGGGTAAGGTATGCGTGGTGACCGGAGCGGCAAAGAGCATCGGGTTCGGCATTGCCAGGAAATTCGCTGAACAGGGCGCAAAAGTAATATTGCTGGACATCGACCCGACAGTAGTGGAAAGCGCGAAAAGCCTGGAGGATGCCGGCCTGAGCGCAAAGGGCTTTGTCTGCGACGTCACGAAAAGAAAAGATGTATTGGAACTGTTTGAAAAGATAACGGCAGAGACCGGAAACGTCTATTGTCTTGTCAATAATGCGGGCGTTGTGGACCAGCGGCCTTTCGAAGAGAATACGGAAGAAATATTCAGCCGCATGTTCGACGTCAATGTTAACGGAACCGCATGGTGCATCCAGGGTGCGCTGCCCGGCATGAAGCGGTCGGGAGAAGGCGGAAGGATCATCAATTTTTCCTCCAAATCAGGAAAGACAGGCTCTGCGCTGATGGCTCCCTACAGCGCGGCAAAGGGGGCGATCATCGCCCTCACCCATTCCCTGGCCTTTGAACTGGCAAAGTATAAAATCAACGTCAACTGCGTCTGCCCGGGCATCACCGACGAATCGGGAGTATGGGCGAATGTAAGCGGCGGATACATAAAAAACCTGTCCATGTCCCGTGAGGAAGTCATCGAAGAGTTTACGGCAAAAATCCCGCTGAAAAGGCTGGCCCGGATCAATGATATAGTCGAATATGTATTTTATCTCGCGGTGGAAGGCGATTACTGCACGGGGCAGGCGGTCAACATTTCCGGCGGCCGGGAAGTCCATTGAACGGTTTGAACGCGCCGGGGATGCGGCTGTCAGGGAGCTTGACAGCCGCATTTTATAATGCGGTTGTCTGGATCGGAAATTCTTCAGGCACTAAATAATGCATAACGCCTCTTGCCATATAATCTCCCATCATTAAAGAATGCTTAAGCAGCCGGTCTCTGATATCAAGTTCCCTGTCGTATTCTTCTGAAAGCATCGCTACCATTTCCGTGATGATCATGCTGTTCAGCTGATACAATAAATTCTGCCATTGGCTTATATCCCAGTAAGGATTTATCCTTGCGAGAAAATCCGCAATATCGTCGGTACTTTTATAAAGTGCCGACACGGCGGCATCGACGGCATTCTGATCTCTATGATTCCTCTGAAGCGTTCATGCCATGGAATACGGGTACAATGGGGCATGCTCCGCCGGGATCTGTCCGACCGAGACCCGGGCACTGATCGGTGAATACGGAGTTGAGGAATCAGCCGTGCAAGGGCGTCTTGTCAGCCGATGCTACGGTAAGTATCTTATCCATTTTTATGTCGGTAGGATCGGCGGGAATACACGGCAAAACCTGGAAATCATAGGCCAAGCCAAGTTTAAACACATTCGGCGGAAGCGTGGGGAGAAATCTGTCGTAACAGCCTTTGCCGTAGCCGATGCGGTTTTCGTACTGATCGAATACAGATCCGGGAATTATGACCAGATCGATAGAACCCCGTTCGGCCTGCCTGCATCGGTCAGGATCCGGTTCGGCGATGCCGAATCCGGAGGTGGCCAAATAATCCGAAAGACTTCCCTCATTGGGGATTTCATAGGGAATAATGCTGAAGTCTTTGTCTACGAGGGGAAGTACCAGTTTTTTGCCGGAACGGCGGATCTGTTCGATGATCGTTCCGGTGGGCACTTCGTTTCGGAAGTCCATATATACCATTACTGTTCTTGCGCGGATATATTCTTCCATTGCCGTGAGTTTGTCCGCGGCTGTGCTGCAAGCCTTGTTCAGGATGTCCGGCGTCAAAGCAGCCCTTTTCTCCAGGATTTGTTTTCGTATCAATATTTTATCCGACATAAAAACGATGCTCCTTCTTTTTCATTGAATTGGTTCATATTAAGCAGATGTATGCTATTGAAT
>DATMXY010000138.1:0-3890 GCA_035561275.1 Anaerovoracaceae bacterium
ATCTTAGCCCACCCAATTTGTGTAACAAATTGTCGGTGGACCTATGCACCGAAATCACAAATCTTCGATTTGTAGATTTCGACTGCGAAGCGCGATGCTGCCCGCATTTATATCATTTAGTCGAAATTCGGCTTTTTTGCAATTCATTCGCGCGGAAAACGGTGGGGGATATGAGAAGGTATTTGAGATTGATGTTTTTAGCCGCAACGGTTATCCTATTAACAGGGCTGCCGGCGCCGGCCGTCTTTGCAGACGAAACGGTGATTACACAGAAGGATATCGACGAGGGGGTCACCTTCTGCAGGGATTTTCCCGTATCGCTGCAGGTTGACGGAGAGATGGTTGAATCGGATGTGCCGCCGGTTATTGTTAAAGGGAGGACCCTGATTCCGGCCAAGGCTGTCTTTGAGGACATGGGCGCGGACGTTTCCTGGAACGAGGACGCCAGGCTTGTGACAATCACGCTGGGGAGCTCGGAAGTCATGCTGACCATCGACTCGAATATCGCTTTTGTAAACGGCACGCAGGCGGTCATGGATGTCCCCGCGCTGATCATAGACAGCAGGACCATGATTCCTGTCAGCTTTGTGGGCAAATCGCTGTCCTGCGGGATCGCCTGGGACGACGTCGGCAGAACGGTATTGATCTCCTCGCCTGCCGCCGGCAGCAGGACCGCCGTCAGCCAAATCAGGATAAGAGAGAGGGACGACTCCTACAGGGTAATCATTGACGGAGACGGTGAGTTCAAGGGATATAAATCCTTCACTTATACAGATCCGGAGCGTTTCGTCATCGATATCAAAGGCGCGGTTCTGGATCTGAAGGACATGGATGATGAGGATGCGGAAAACGGCCGCATCGATTCGGACCGGGACAATGATCTTTTCAGTTCCGTCCGTTTTTCTCAATTTGAAGGGGATACGGTAAGGATTGTGGTGGATCTGGATGTAAGGGCGGCCGGAAAGGTCAGTTTTTCTCCGGACAAAGACAGAATTTATATCGATTTTGATAAAGAACAGGCAGAAGAGCATGAAGAACTGGGCAACGTAACGGAAGACGGCCTTGACGTCGTGGACTGGAGGGCGGCGGAAAAACTCGTCGTCATCGATCCCGGCCACGGCGGCAACGACCCCGGTTCCCAGGCGATCCGGGACGGGGTCGAGATACTCAACGAGAAGGATATTAACCTCGACATTGCGCTGAGGCTGAAACGCATGCTGGACGCGGCCGGTGTGAGTACATACATTCTGAGGGAAGAGGATACGCCCATTACGCTGTATGAAAGGCCGGCGATGGCAAATGCCGCCAACGGCGATCTTTATGTCTCCGTACATAACAATTCTTTCCCGGAGAATCCCAGCGCAAAAGGGACGGAGGTATACTACTATTCCAAGGCGAACGAGGCTGATTACGGAATATACAGCAAGCGGCTGGCAGAGCTGGTTTATGAGGAACTCTTAAGTACGCTTGGAACCGATGGAAGAAAGGTGAAGAGCGAGCCCGCTTATGCGGTGCTCAACAAGACGCAGATGCCGGCCATCATCATCGAAGGCGCTTTCCTTTCAAACGCCGACGATCTGAAGCTCATGATGACCGACGAATACAGGCAGAACTATGCGCTGGCCGCGGCAAAGGCCATCATCCAGGTCCTCAATGAAAGCGTTGCAGACGAGAATAATTAAATATACAGCTATTTATATACATGAGAAACGGAGAAACAGAATGTCAAACAAGATGAACCAATTTAAAGGAAGCAGCGACTACGTCGTTTCGGATGAACTGATGCATGCGGTCAATGTGGCCATCGCGCTTCAAAAACCCCTGCTCATCAAGGGGGAGCCGGGAACCGGAAAAACCATGCTGGCAGAGTCCATTTCCAAATCACTGGACAAAAATCTGATCATCTGGAGCATAAAATCCACTACGAAGGCCCAGGAAGGCCTTTATGTGTATGATACGGTGCAGCGGCTGTACGACAGCCAGTTCGGCGAGGGCGACGTCGCGGACATCAAGCGGTATATCAAGCTGGGCAAATTAGGGGAAGCTTTCACTTCCGACGAACAGACCGTCCTGCTCATCGACGAGATCGACAAGGCGGACCTGGAATTCCCAAACGACCTGCTCTGGGAGCTGGACAAGATGGAGTTCTATATCAACGAGACGAAGGAAACCGTACGGACGAAGCAGCGGCCCATCGTCATCATCACATCAAACGCTGAAAAGGAGCTGCCCGACGCGTTTTTGCGCAGGTGCATCTTCCACTATATTGAATTTCCCAATGCGGAGAAGATGGCGGAAATCGTGAAAGTGCATTACGGAGATATTGAGAAAAAACTGCTGTCGCAGGCCATGGAGGCCTTTTACTGGATCAGGGACATGAAAGAGATCCAGAAAAAACCCAGCACCTCGGAGCTGCTGGACTGGCTGCAGGCGCTGATGATCAGCGGGATATCCGTGGACAGGATCCGTTCGGAAATCCCCTTCGCGGGCGTCCTGCTGAAAAAGAACCAGGACATCGACACGATGTATGAAATCAAGGAAAAGGGTTATTCCCTGAAGAGATGGATCTGACATGTTTATTTCTTTTTTCTATTTATTGAGGGCGCGGAGACTGAACGTCTCCCTGAACGAATGGCTTGCGCTGATCGAGGCTCTGGATAAGGGGCTTTGCAAGGCAAGCCTTCTTAACTTTTACCACCTTTGCAGAAGCATCCTTGTGAAAAGCGAGGCGGACTACGACAAGTTTGACCTGGCCTTTGCGGAATATTTTAAAGGTATCGTCACCCCGGAAGATATTCCCGAGGAGATCTGGAACTGGCTTAACAAAGACGTCAGGACAAGGGACATCAACGATAAGACCATGCTGGACGAATTTCTCCTGGAGCTTGAGGAGCTGCAGAAACGGCTCCGGGAACGGATCGCGGAGCAGAAGGAACGGCATGACGGCGGAAACTATTGGATCGGTACCGGCGGGACCTCCACCATGGGACACAGCGGGTACCATGAGAGAGGAATCCGCGTTGGCGGGGAAGGCCGCCACAGAAATGCGGTGCAGGTGGCCGGCGAACGGAATTTCAAGGACTTCCGGCAGGATAACATCCTGGATATCCGACAGTTCCAGATGGCGTTCCGCAAGCTTCGGCAGTACTCCTCCAGGCTGGACGGCGCAAAGACGGAACTGGATATCGACGGTACCATCGACGAGACCTGCGAGAACGCGGGCAATCTGAGACTGGTCTGGGAACGGCCCCGGAAGAATACGGTCAAACTGCTGCTGCTCTTTGACTCCGACGGTTCCATGATGCCCTACAGCAGCCTGTGCAGCCGGCTCTTCCAGGCGGTGAGCAAGTCGAACCATTTCAAGGACCTGAAGGTATATTATTTCCACAACTGCATTTATGAACATTTGTATACAACGCCCCATTGCAAAAGGGGAGAATGGATCGATACGGAATGGGTGCTTAAAAACCTCAGCAGCGAGTACAAGGTGATCCTCGTCGGAGATGGGACCATGGCGCCCTCCGAGCTCATGAGCAAGGGCGGGAACTGCTATGTGGGACTCTACAACGAGATCCCCGGCATCGAGTGGATGAACCGTTTCAAGAATAAATACCCGAAGAATATCTGGCTTAACCCCATTCCGGAACGGGAGTGGGAATGGACATACGGCAGCAGGACGCTGCTGAAGCTCAAAGAGATGTTTCCTATGTACGAACTGACCGTCGACGGCCTGGAAACAGGGATCAAGAAGCTGCTGGTTTCCAGATAGAATACGGAGGGACGGGTTCCAGCGGGTTTTTCGAGCGGGCCGTCGTCGGCTTTCGGCGGTTTTTACCTTCGGCTTGGAAAAAGTTTCGAGATAAAATGCGGAACATCTGTTTACATTTTCC
>DATMXY010000139.1:0-6460 GCA_035561275.1 Anaerovoracaceae bacterium
ATTGAATATTCTGCGAAGAAGGTGAATTGAATGAAAGACGGAAATTATCCCCAGCAGGACTCACAGCAGGTCCCGCAGCCAGGCCATTGTACCCGGCGGCAAGCGCTGAATCCCCGGCAGGAAGGCCGGGAGCCCTGGCAGACAGGGCAGTACCCCCCGAAACAAGGACTCTACGACCCGGCATTCGAGCATGATGCGTGCGGTATCGGCTTCGTGGTCAACATCAACGGAGAAAAATCCCACGACGTCATCGACGAAGCGCTGACGGTACTGGAAAACCTCTCCCACAGGGGCGCCAGCGGCGCCGATGAGAACACCGGCGACGGAGCGGGCATCCTGGTCCAGATCCCCCACGACTTTTTCAGAAGAGAATGCGAAGTGATCGGATTCGACCTGCCGGACAAGGGCGATTACGGCGTCGGCATGATCTTCGCCCACAAGTACGACGATTTCAGAAGGGTCCAGGTCAGCGCCTTTGAGAAGATCGTCGAAGAAGAAGGCCAAAAGGTTTTGGGCTGGCGCGAAGTGCCGGTGGACAAAACCACCATAGGACAGACCGCTCTGGCGGCGATTCCGAGGCTGATCCAGATATTCATTGAAAAAAACCCCGAGATCAAAGACGACATGGAGTTTGAGCGGAAACTTTATGTCATCAGAAAACGGGCGGAAAAAACCATCGTTCCCATGTGCGAGGACAAGGGCGGCACGTTCTATGTGGCAAGCCTTTCCTCCAAAACCATCGTATATAAAGGAATGCTCACCGCCGAGCAGCTGAGGAATTTTTACCTGGACCTCTCCGACCTGGACTTTGTGTCGGCCCTGGCCATGGTCCATTCCAGGTTCAGCACCAATACATTCCCAAGCTGGGAGCGGGCGCATCCCAACAGATATATCGTACATAACGGTGAGATCAACACCATCAGAGGCAATGTCAACTGGATGAAAGCCAGGCAGAAAGGCATCATGAATTCGCCCCTGTTTGAGGATATCACCAACGTGTACCCCATCATAGACGAAACAGGCAGCGACTCGGCCATGTTCGACAACAGCCTGGAATTTCTCTATCTTACCGGGAGATCCCTCCCGCACTCCATCATGATGATGATCCCGGAGCCCTGGGAAAAGAACGACCTGATGTCATGGACGAAGAAAGAATTCTATAAATTCAACAGCTTTCTCATGCAGCCCTGGGACGGGCCTGCAGCTATTGCGTTCACAGACGGCGTCGTCATCGGCGGGGTCCTGGACCGAAACGGCCTCCGGCCGGGACGGTATTACATCACCAACGACGACAAGGTCATCCTGGCTTCCGAGGTGGGCGTTTACGATATCAAGCCTGAGAACGTGAAATACAAAGGCAGGCTGGAGCCGGGAAAGATGCTCCTCATCGACACGGAACAGAAGAAGATCCTGTCCGACGACGAGATCAAGGAGCGGATCGCCTCCGAGCAGCCATACAAGGAATGGAACAACAAGCATATCGTGAGCATCGAGGACCTGCAGGCCAGCGAAGCCGGGGCGGTAACCGCGGCGTCGGCCTTATCGGTGGCGGAAGCGGCCATGACAGAGGACCTGCTCACCTATCAGAAGGCTTTCGGCTATACCTATGAAGATATCACGAAAATGATCCAGCCCATGGCGGCAGACGGCAACGAGCCGGTCACCTCCATGGGAGTGGATTCCCCGCTGGCGGTCCTGTCGGAAAAACCGCAGATGCTGTACCTGTATTTCAAACAGCTCTTTGCCCAGGTCACAAACCCGCCCATCGACGGGATCCGGGAAGAGATGATCATCTCAGGCAGCGTCCTGCTGGGCGCCTCCGGAAACCTGCTGGATCCCGACGACGACAAGTCGGCCTGCATCTTCCTGGAGCATCCGATCCTGACCAACGAGCAGCTTCATATTTTAAAAAATATTAAGACCGTCGACAAACGGTTCAAATCCGCCACCATCCCCACCCTGTACCGAATCAACGACGGCGCCAGGTCCATGGAACGGGCCCTTGAGCGGATCTTCAAGCTGGCGGACAAGGCCATCGACGAGGGGGCGAATATCATCATCCTGTCGGACCGGGGCGTTTCCAAGGATTACGCCGCCATCCCGGCACTGCTTGCTTCCTCCGGGCTGCACCACCACCTGATCAGAAGGGAGATCAGGACCAACATGGGCATCGTCCTGGAGTCCGGGGAGCCCAGGGAAGTGCACCACTTCTGCACCCTCATCGGCTACGGCGTTACGGCCATTAATCCTTACCTTGCCTATGAGACGGTGAAGGAGCTTGCGGAAAAAGAACTCCTGGGCGGCGTCGGCGCCGAAGAAGGCGTCCATAACTATATCAAGGCCGCGGATAAAGGCATCCTGAAGGTCCTGACGAAGATGGGGATCTCTACCATCGAAAGCTATCACGGCGCCCAGATCTTCGAAGCCGTGGGCTTACGGAAGGACGTCATCGACCGGTATTTCACCATGACGCCGTCGAGGCTGGAAGGCATAGGACTGGAAGAGATCGAAGCCGAAAACAAGATGCGGCACGACAGCGCGTTCAACGAAGCGCTGCCTTACGCGGACACCCTGGAGGTCGGCGGGTATTTCCAGTGCAAGGACGACGGGGAAAAACACATGTACAATCCCGAGACCGTCTACCTGCTGCAGAAGGCGTGCAGGGAGGGCGACTACGCTTTATATAAGGAATATTCCAAAAAGATCAACGAAGAAATTTATACATTAAGGAACCTGATGGACTTCAACTATAACTCCGGGGACACCATTCCCATCGAGGAAGTGGAATCCGTGGAGGATATCGTCAGGAGATTCAAGACCGGGGCCATGTCCTACGGCTCCATCAGCAAGGAAGCCCACGAATGCCTGGCCGTCGCCATGAACCGCCTGGGCGGGAAGAGCAATACCGGCGAAGGCGGGGAAGACAACGCGCGCTTCCGGCCGCTGGAGAATGGGGACACCAAAAACAGCGCCATTAAACAGGTGGCTTCCGGCAGGTTCGGCGTGACCAGCAATTACCTTGTAAACGCAAGAGAAATACAGATCAAAATGGCCCAGGGCGCGAAACCCGGCGAAGGCGGCCAGCTCCCCGGAAGAAAGGTTTACCCCTGGATCGCCAAGGTCCGGCATTCCACCCCGGGCGTGGGACTCATTTCCCCGCCGCCCCACCATGACATCTATTCCATCGAGGACCTGGCAGAACTGATCCACGACCTGAAAAACGTCAACAGGGACGCCAGGATCAACGTCAAGCTGGTCTCCGAGGTCGGGGTCGGAACCATCGCCGCCGGCGTGGCAAAGGGCAAAGCCGACGTCATCCTCATCAGCGGATATGACGGCGGGACCGGCGCGTCCCCGAGGACCAGCATCCAGAACACGGGGCTGCCGTGGGAACTGGGCCTTGCGGAAGCCCATCAGACCCTGCTCCTCAACCGGTTGAGGGACCGGGTCGTGCTGGAAACCGACGGAAAGCTGCTGTCCGGCAGGGACGTGGTGATTGCCGCCATGCTGGGCGCCGAGGAATTCGGATTTGCTACGACGCCCCTTATCGTGCTGGGCTGCGTCATGATGCGGGTATGCAACATGAACACCTGTCCCGTGGGTATCGCGACCCAGGACAAGGAACTCAGGAAAAACTTCGCGGGTAAGCCGGAATACGTGGAGAACTTTATGCGGTTCATTGCCCAGGAGATGAGGGAGATCATGGCGAAGCTGGGCTTCCGGACCATCCGGGAAATGGTGGGAAGGGCGGACATGCTCAGAAGCCGGGAGAACATCCGGCACTGGAAGGCGCGGCACCTGGACCTGACCCAGATCCTGTACCAGCCGTATGTCAGCGCGGAAGTCGGCAGAAGCTGCAGGGTGAAACAGAACCATAACCTTGAAAAATCCCTGGATATGAAAAAGCTGCTGCGGATGTGCCAGCCGGCCCTTGAAAACAAGACGCCCATGCGCGCAAAGCTGCAGATCGACAACGTCAACCGCGTGGTCGGCACTATCGTGGGAAGCGAGATCACGAAGCGTTACGGCGAATCCGGACTGCCGGAAGATACGATCAAGATGACCTTTGTGGGTTCCGCGGGGCAGAGCTTCGGAGCCTGGGCGCCGAAGGGGATGACCCTGGAGCTTGAAGGAGATGCCAACGATTATATCGGGAAAGGCCTTTCCGGTGGGAAGATCATCGTCTATCCCCCGAAAGCTTCAACCTATGTGCCCCAGGAAAATATCCTGATCGGAAACGTCGCGTTCTACGGCGCCACCGGCGGGGAAGCCTACATCAACGGCGTCGCCGGAGAGCGGTTCTGCGTCAGGAACAGCGGGATCAGCGCCGTCGTGGAAGGCGTCGGGGATCACGGCTGTGAATACATGACCGGCGGAAAGGTCGTGATCCTTGGGAAGACCGGCAGGAATTTCGCCGCCGGCATGTCCGGAGGCGTGGCCTATATCCTGGATTTCGACGAGGTTTACTGCAATAAATCCATTGTAAAACTGGAAAAGATCAACTCCGATGAAGAAATGTATCAGGTCAAGGGCATGATCAAAAAGCACGTGGAATACACGGGCAGCCCTCTGGGCAAAAAGGTCCTGGCAAACTGGAAAAACTATGTAAACAGGTTTACCAAAGTGATACCGAAGGATTACAAACGGATGCTGGAAAGTATCGACAAGGCTTACAAGGCCGGTTTAAGCGGCGAGGAAGCCCTGATGATGGCGTTCGAGAAAAATCACAAAGACGTATCCAGGAATGCCGGGAACTAGGGGGTGAGATCATGGGAAAAATTACAGGATTTATGGAATATAAAAGGGCCGATTATAAGAAAAGGCCCGTCAGGGAAAGGATCAAGGACTGGGACGAATTCAGGATCCAGCAGGAGCCCGACGTCCTGAAAAAACAGGGAGCCCGCTGCATGAACTGCGGCATCCCGTTCTGCCATGGAGGCGTCCTCCTGGGCGGCATGGCGGCAGGCTGCCCGGTACACAATCTGATCCCCGAATGGAACGAACTGGTCTGGCTGGACCAGTGGGAGGAAGCATACAAAAGGCTGATCCGGACGAATCCGTTCCCGGAATTCACGGCGAGGGTCTGCCCCGCACCCTGCGAAGGCTCTTGTACGGAAGGGCACATCATGGACCCGGTGGCGGTGAACAGCCTGGAATATGCTATTATTGAAAAAGCCTTCGGCGAAGGTTGGGTGAAGCCGGTCAGGGCGAAGCAAACCGGTAAAAAGATAGCCGTCGTGGGTTCAGGTCCGGCGGGGCTTTCCGCCGCCTATTACCTGAATTCCGTAGGGCACCGGGTCACCGTCTTTGAACGGAGCGACAGGGCCGGCGGGCTTCTCATGTACGGGATCCCCAACATGAAGCTGCAGAAAAGCGTGGTGGAACGGAGGCTTTCGCTGATGTGGGAGTCTGGGATCGAATTTGCCCTGAACACAGAGGTTGGCAAGGACATCAAAGCCCAGAGGCTCGTGGACGATTTCGACGCCGTGGTGCTCTGCTGCGGGTCCACCAAGGCAAGAGGTCTGGACGTGGAAGGCAAGGACCTGAAAGGGGTCTTTTACGCGGTGGATTTTCTCAAAGCCAACACGAAGAGCCTCATGGACTCTTCCTTTAAGGATAAAAAATATGTAAATGTGAAGGGCAAAGACGTCATTGTCATCGGCGGCGGAGATACCGGAACCGACTGTGTCGGTACATCGATCCGCCACGGCTGCAAAAGCGTGGTCCAGTTTGAGATCCTGCCGAAACCGCCGGAAGGCAGGCAGGACGCAAGCAACCCGTGGCCGGAATGGCCGGTCAAGGTCAAGGTGGATTACGGACAGGATGAGGCGATCTCTCTCTACGGCAGCGACCCCAGGAATTACTGCCTTTCAACGAAATCCATCGTCGGCAACGACAAAGGGGAAGTGAAAGAGGTCCATACCGTGGATGTGATCTGGGATAAAGCCCCCTCGGGACGGCTCGTGCCGAAGGAGATCGCGGGCAGCGAGAAAATCTGGAAAGCGGACGTGGTGCTGCTTGCCATGGGCTTCCTGGGGCCGGAGGACACCATACCCAGCGAGCTGAAGCTGGAACGGGACGCCAGGAGCAATATCAAGGCCGCGTTCGACCATTTTGAAACAAATCTGGATAAGGTGTTCGCGGCCGGCGACATGCGGCGCGGGCAGAGTCTTGTGGTATGGGCGATCCAGGAGGGCAAGCTGGCGGCCAGGGCCGTGGACAAATACCTGATGGGCAAAAGCGGGATCCGATAGGCTGGACGAATGTCTTATGAGCAAAAGCGCGATCCGGCAGGCTGGACAAATGTCTCATGAGCAAAAGCGCGATCCGGCAGGCTGGACAAATGTCTCATGAGCAAAAGCGCGATCCGGCAGGCTGTTGTAATACTGCCAACTGTACAATTTTGCAGGTTTTGGACGGAATAATATGCTATAACCCTGAATTTCGCACCCTTTTTACT